>JBGAJE010000053.1:0-11435 GCA_044225085.1 Rickettsiales bacterium
GCAAGCAACTTAGATGCTGTGAAGTTTGGTATCTGTTGTGGCACTACTGAATTCTTAGTTTTGGCAAAGCATTGTGCCTGGAGTTGCTTGGAATGATGGTGGCAATGATCGGCTCTTGTTGCTGGCTCTGTAACTACCCTTGGTTCGCGGAAAAGCCTGCTTGATATGAGGATGTTTTTTGATATCACCATCATTATGATGGGTAGTCATATACGGCTTGGGTTTTGCGATTTCCAAGCTAATGCCCTTTTTCGCAGGTAGTATTATATAAAACAAATATTTGCCATTATTCTGGGGGTTCGTCGCAGGCAATCCAGTGATTTTTCATTGGCATTAGGATATAATTTAAAGTAGTAGGAATCTGCTTTAATGACGTGATATGAAGCGTCAGTCATCCCCGTAACAACTACCAAATCCTATGGGAGATGGTGATGTCCGAGTTAAAAACGTTAAATAACGCGGTTGCGACCTTGTCGTTTTTTTCCAAGCTTTCGGAACAGGAAAAAGCGGAGTTGTTGAAGGTCGCTCATTTCCGCCATATTGATCGCGGTGAAAGTATCTTCCAGCAAGGCGATAAACTCACCCATTTTTTCTGGGTGTGCAACGGCGTCGTACAAAAATTCAGGGTGACGCCTGATGGTCGTGAGCTCACAGGATCCATCCGCACTGTAGGGGATTTATTGTATGACCCCGACAACCGGCAACGCGATCCCCACCACACCATGAACGCCCGCGCGGTGCAGGATACGACCCTGCTGGTACTCCCTGCCAATTGGGTGGATGAACATATCAAATTATGGCCGCATCTGGCGGATCATTTCATGACGCTGTTGGTGGAGCGTGCACACGAAGCGGTGATTGATTCCGAACATCAGTCCACCATGAACGCCGCACAACTGGTAAGCTGCTTTCTGCAAAAACTATGCGTACTACATCATTTCGATCCGCGCAGCTTTGATCTGCCCTACAGCAAAAGCCTGATCGCTTCGCGCCTTGGCATGGAACTGGAAACATTTTCGCGCACACTGCCCAAACTCAAGGAATTGGGGATTACCGTGACCGGTAAGCATGTGACGTTCGATAACGTCGATTCCGCTCAGGATCATGCATGCGGTTCCTGTAGTGTGGTCGAAGAATGCTTGACACGCCGCGCGATGCAAGAACTGGCAGAGGCTTCATCCGATGCTACGCACAAAATTCGGGGATGATTCTTATTTCATTTTAGATGGCAGGGTAATGCTAGGGCCATCGACTGCAAACACGCCCTTACCTTGATGGTGAATGGTGCGTGGGTGTTTTTGCGAGCGATCGGTCCAAGCTTTGACCACTTCGAGAATGAACATCCCATATTTATTCACCCGCGTCATATCAATCACCTTGCATTCTAAATTTGCATAGCACTCCTTGATCAGCGGCGCACGAACCGAGCTTGCTGGCAATGGAGTCAAACCGAACTTCTCGAATTTATCCATATCCCGTCCCGAGCTATTGCCGCATCTTACGACCGTTCTGACCAATTCCACGGTGGGGATGTTTATGACGCATTCTTTAGTTTTCTTTACAATATTGAAAGTATAATCGCGGTTGCTGAGAATGCATGCGATCAACGGCGGTTCGAAATCGACCATCATATGCCACGACATGGTCATCACGTTCGGCCGGTCGCCATTCATAGTTGAAACCAGCACTGCCGGTCCTGGCTCGATCAGGCGATAGACTTCCGACAGGGGTAGTGATTTCCTGGCCATGGGCATCACTTCCAGGTGACAATCTCGGGTGTCTTGCGTGGGCTGGGCGGGGTAATGCCCGCAGGCCTCCCAATGATGATGGGGGCATAGGCCGTATACTCGCCCGGGATATTAAGCTCGCGCTTCCATTCCGGCGTATTAAGTGCCGCTACGGCGAAACCGATCACACAACTGCCAAGCCCCGTCGCATAGGCGGCGAGCAGCAGATTTTCTGCCGCCAGCCAACAATCGGCAACCACAAATTGTCCCATCGGTTTGCCGTAGATAACAATCAGTGTAGTGGCGTTGTAAAAAATACGGAATGTAGGATCGGCAAATACGCCCAGCGCATGTTTTTCCAAACGTGAACCAGGAGCCTTTGACTCCTCCAACAATAACCCTTTAGCATCTTCCGATAACCGGTCGAGCAGCGCCTTATCCTGAATAATGGCGAAGGTCCATGGCTCCTCATGCATGGCGGTGGGGGCTTGGGTTGCGGCATAGAGCAAGATTTCAATTGTCGCCCGATCGATGCGCTCTGGCGTGTAATCACGCACGGCGCGCCGTTTATAGATAGCGTCCATAATGCCAATGGGCATAGGGGCTGGAATTCTTTCAATTTGCGTCATATTTTTCTCTATGCCGATGGTTGAAATACGCCTTGCAAATGTTCCGCGAGCGTATGGCCGTTGCAATCCGTTAGCTCCTTCGGCAGTTCCGCGATGACGGATTGAAGTGTTGGTTTGCTAAGATGTTTCTTGATTTCGCCGAGCATTTTCGGCGGGGCAATCAGCACCAGTCGGGCAAAGGATTTTTTGGACTGCAGGGCATTTAGCTGCTCGGCGAGCATTCGGGCGAAATGGATTTTAACTTCATCCCGCGCGTCGATATGTGGCTCGCTCATATGCCGTGCACTTCCAGAGCTTCCAAATACCATGCCGGTAGCATTGCGACCGATTTGATACTGCTTCACATGCTCCGCCTTCCACTTAGCTCCCTCGACCGGCACTGGCTCGCGAATTGCTACCACCTTCGACGGTCCACGTGTCGCGTTACCGGTGAGGGCCATCACATGTTCTACTTTTTCGTGCGCGTACATCTGCGCTTGCTTGCCATCGGCAACTAAAATCCAGGTGTCTTGAGGGTTTGGAATGTGTGCATTGGTAGTCATAAAAACCTCTTCTAAAATAAATTGAGAGGAATCTCTGACAGCAAATATCCTGGAATTGTTTGACTGGAATCAAATTACTGGCGCGTAACGGATGAGGATATATCCGTCTTCACCTTTCCCTGCCATGTCATCCGCAGTGCATTTAAAATGGCTATCACATCAATGCATTCCTGCAGCAAGGCACCAAATACAGGTGAAATAAACCCGACTGCAGCAAAACCCATGGCGATCACACTAAGCACCATTCCCCCGACAGCGCTTTGCAAGGCGATGTGCCGCATGGTTGCGCTGATATGAATCAGCTCATCCACCTTCACCAACGTATTCTCCAAAATAACGGCACCAGCCGCCTCAGCAGTCACGCTGCTGTGCTGGCCGAAGGCAATTCCTACCGTAGCAGACGCAAGAGCGGGTGCGTCGTTGATACCGTCTCCCATAAACAGCGTAGGTGCTTTAGCCGTTTCCGCCCGCACAACAGCAACTTTTTGCTCCGGGCTTTGCGAGGCAAGGGTTTCGTCGATATCCAGTAAATCGGCGAGATATGCTACCTCGGAAGCGCGGTCGCCCGATACCAGCATGACTTTGCTAAATTGATGTGACGGTGCAAGGTGGTGAATAAAGGACTGTCCATCTGCACGTGGTGCGTCATGGAAACGCAAGGTTGCCCCATAGCGTCCATCCATCAGGATAATGCATTCGAGTCCCGCTGCCGTCGCCGGGAGAAGCGCCACCATATCCGGGTGCGTTTGCAGTAATTTGTTACGGTGCGTTACGGTGACCGTATGCCCAGCGACCACGCCGATTAGTCCCTGTCCGGGTTTTTCGGAAATAGATGTTGCTTCCATTAACGCGAGCTGCGTTTTGGCGGCTGCTTGCATAATGGCACTTGCTAAGGGGTGTTTTGAATAACGCTCGAGGCTTGCCGTGCGCAGAAGAATATCATTGGCCATTATGTCCGGTGCAGTAAGGATTTCCGTTAATTCGGGCTTGCCGTAAGTCAGCGTTCCCGTCTTATCAAAAATTGCCGTGCGGCAGGTCGGAAGCCGCTCAAGCACCGTTGGATCCTTAATAATAATACCGCGCCGTGCAGCCATGGAAATAGCGCTGATGAGCGTAACCGGAATCGCGATCAGTAACGGGCATGGTGTGGCCACTACAAGGACCGCGAGGAACCGCACTGCATCGCCGGTCACCACCCATGTGCCCATTGCGAACGCTAAAGCAAGCGGCGCAAAGATGGCACCAATCTGATCGCCCAGGCGGCGCATGGTGGGGCGCTTCTGCTCGGCCTCCTGCATGACTTCCATGATCTGGGCATAGCGCGAATCCCGAGCAAGTTTCTCAGCGCGGATGACTAGCACGGATTCCCCATTGATGGCGCCGGAAAGCACCGCAGCACCGGGTGCTTTGGAGACGCGGTATGGTTCGCCGGTGAGATAGGATTCATCCATCGAGCCATTGCCCTCAATCACTATCCCATCCACCGGTGAAGTTTCATGAGGGTAAACCAGAATGGCATCACCAATCGCCACATCCCTGAGCGCAATATCTTCCTGTTTTTCGCCTACCTTGCGATGCGCCATGGAAGGCATACGCTCCGCCAGTGCTTGCAGCACCGCCGACGCTTTACGCATGGCATAATTCTCCAATGCCTGACCACCGGCGAGCATGAGAATAATGAGCACTGCCGCCAGATATTGTCCCACCCACACTGCGGTGATCAAGGCGATAGCGGCCAATAAATCGGCGCCCCAATTCCCTTTGCAGAGCTTTGCTGCGATTTGCAAGATGAGCGGTACACCTCCTACAACGATCACTGCCAACAGCGGAATAGTCATTCGGTGCAGCAAAAAATGGATAATGATGGCAATAAGCGCGCAAGCTACGAGCATGAGCTGCCAACGCACCCTGCGGTTTATAAGTGCGTCAGCTTTTTCTATCGCCATGCGACTGGTCCGCTTTCTTCAAGGGCGTAGTTTTGGCGTTGATGCAATACACCACTGGTCGGAGAAGTAAATGCACAAGGATGACAAAGCCCGTAAGAATAAAGGCAGATAAAAAATATCCTGCCCCTGCAAACAATCCCACAGCTACGCTGCACCACAAGGTCGCTGCAGTATTGCATCCCATGACGGTTCTGCCCTCCTGCACAATCACACCTGCGCCTAAAAACCCAACGCCCGTAATAATCGCGGAAACCACATGCACCATATTGCTTGCGTCGTTTTGCGATAGCATGACCCCAAATAGCATCATTGCCGCCGCACCGATAGTGAGTAGGGTATTGGTGCGCAACCCGACATAGGGGCTTCGCCATTGGCGCTCAAACCCGATCGTACCCCCCAGAATCAATGCGGCACCCAGGCGTAATACAATATCTTCCCAAGGCATGATGTCCTCCGTCCTCAGAGGTTTCTTTATCCTCAGGCACGGAGTATCGGTTTGACCGCGGTCAACTACCTGCGCAAAGTTTTAATAAAGCGCAATTGACAAATTGTTTTTCTCAATATTAGGCAGAGTCGATTTAAACAGACGACTTAATATATTGAAAATTAAGGCTAAGTGGTTGCGGGGGCGGGATTTAGCTCAAACTTTAACACCGAACCGCCCACCCTTGTAGTCCAGCTTCCCTGCAAGGGACAACGGAATGCGGTCGTAGTGAAGCGTCGCGCTTTAACGATAGCGGCTTAATCCAAGGGGTTAAGCACGTCTTGGGTGATAGTTGTAAACTATAAAAAATGCGCTATGATTCAATCATGAAGAAATGGATCAGCATGCTGATGATGTTAGCGATGGTCATGACAACGATCATGCCCGCTCCATCGCACGCTTACATGAATCACCAGTATACCAAGCAAGCAGCACATAGCGAAGATGTATCCGCGCATGATCATGCGGACTGCGACCATCATCATGCGGAAAAATCCTCCCACGACAAACAAGCCTCCAAAGATAAGCCATGCTGCGAGAAGGACATGTGCAAATGCCTCAATGGTAATTGCCACGGCGAATACCATTCTTGGCAAAGATGGCAACATGCTTGCCTTCAATACAGCCACACGGCGCAATTCGCCTTCGCTGACCAGTATATCGAGTCGGCAACCCTTGCGCGCCTAAAACGTCCTCCCCGAGCCTAATCCTGTAGCTGTTTACGCCACCAGTGCGCCTTTAGCGCATGGCGGTATTCAACACGTTCAGAGTTAGTTATGCGAATACATCATCTTGGGATGATGGCGCTGCTTGTAACGGGGTTTTAACCGCACCAACCACGCCCAAAACATCTGAATATAACACGATTGATAAGTTGCCCGTCAATATTACGGGTAAGCCTATCGAAAAAGTTACCGTCAATGGCGGCATTCCTGCCCCCACGCTTCGCTTCACGGAAGGCGATGAGGCGGTGATTCATGTGACCAATAAAATGGACGAGCCTACTTCCATTCACTGGCACGGTTTAATTGTACCGGGTGCGATGGATGGGGTAACGGCGTTCAACGGCTATGAAGCAATCAAGCCTGGAACCACTTTCACCTACCGTTTCCCGATCAAACAAACAGGTACGTACTGGTATCACTCGCACACAGGCGGGCAGGAACAGGATGGACTTTACGGTTCCATCATCATCTCGCCCAAAGGCAAAGACCCGATTGCATCCAACCGCGACTATGTAGTGGTGCTATCGGATTTCTCGGAAGAACATTCCGGCGACATTATGGCTAACCTCAAAATGTCGTCGGATTACTACGCCACGGCACGCCGCACCTTGGGCGATTTCTTCGATGACGTAAACCGCGACGGGTTCAGCAAGGCATGGAAAACCGCCAAAGACTGGGGGAACATGCGTATGGCGCAGACCGATTTGGCCGATGTTACAGGCTATACGTTCCTCGTGAATGGCAAATCGCCGGAACAAAACTGGACAGGGATATTTAAGCCGGGCGAAAAAGTACGCCTGCGCTTTATCAACGCCTCGGCCATGTCGTTTTTCGATGTGCGGATTCCCGGCCTGAAAATGAACGTGGTACAAGCGGACGGGCAAAATGTTGAGCCTGTTGCCATTGATGAATTCCGCTTTTCCCCCGCTGAAACCTACGATGTGATCGTTACACCGAAGGACGACAAAGCCTACACCATCGCCGCCGAGCCGATTGATCGCACCGGCTTTGCGATTGGCACATTGGCAACCGCCGAAGGCATGAAAGGTGAAATGCCGAAGCAGCGCGAGCGTGCTTTGCTCTCTATGGCCGATATGGACATGGAGCAAATGATGAAGGACGACCCGGATATGGAAATGACCCCCGCCGATATGATTAGCGGCTGGGCGAAAACGGGGACGCCGGAAGGCCAAAAGGCGCTTTCCTATGCCGATCTTCGTTACGCCGGAGTGCAGAAAGACCAACGCCAGCCGGAACGTACCATCGATGTGCGCTTGGGCGGCAATATGGAGCGTTATATCTGGACGATCAACGGAAAGAAGTTTTCCGATGCCGAGCCGATACGCTTGAAATACGGCGAGCGCGTGCGGCTTAAATTCACGAACGAAAGCATGATGGCGCACCCGATGCATCTACATGGCATGTTCGTGCAGCTGGAGAACGGTCAACCTGCCGCAAAGCTACCCAACAAGCATACGGTAATAGTGCCACCCGGACAATCCTACTCCGTGCTGCTTACTGCCGATGAGGTGGGCGAATGGGCGTTCCATTGCCATCTGCTCTATCACATGGCCAGCGGCATGATGCGTCAGGTCGTTGTCGCCAAGCTCGATGCTGCGGATGTTCCGGCAACAGAAACCCAAAGCAACGGAGGCCACCATGCACATTAAAACCTTGTTGCTGGCAACTTGCCTGATGCTGCCCGTTTCGGTTTTTGCCGCCGATGATATGGCTGGCATGACACCGCAGGAAATGGCGCATGAACATGGTGGCGGCATCTTTCACATGTTTCGCTCGGAAACCGATATCGGCTCCAACACTGATGGTAAGGCCATCGAAAGCTGGGATGTGAAAGGCTATATCGGAACGGATGAAAACAAGCTTTATCTCAAAACCGAAGGTGAACGTAAGGAAAGCAAGCTCGAAAGTGCTGAATTCTGGGCGCTCTACAGCCGCAACATCGCTACGTTTTGGGACGCACAAGCCGGTATTCGTTACGATGACAAGCCAAAATCCACCACTTACCTGACACTCGGTTTCAACGGGCTTGCGCCTTACTATTTTGAAACCGAAGCGCATTTGTTCATTAGTGACAAAGGTGAAGTCAGTGCGCGGCTACGCGAGGAGAATGATTTTCTCGTCACGCAGAAACTGATTTTGCAACCCTATCTCGAAGTCAATGCTTTCGCGCAGGACGTACGCGAACAGGACGTTGGCGCGGGCATATCGGACGGCAAGATCGGTTTGCAAACCCGCTACGAATTCACCCGAAAATTCGCGCCCTATGTGGATGTCCACTATGGCCGGAAATTCGGTGAAACTGCCTCCATCGCCCGCAGCAACGGCGAGGATAAAGATGAGTTAGTCGGCGCTGTCGGCCTACGGCTTATGTTTTAATCAACCAACCACAAAGGAAGAACCATGAAAAAGTTACTACTCACTACCGCACTGGTACTGGCCGCAACTCCGGCCTTTGCCAAAGATTACACCATTAAAGAAGTGACCGACGATAATGCTAAAAAGCAGAACTTCTTTTCGCCCGATAAACTCACCATCCAACCCGGTGATACGGTTACTTTCGAGAACGCGCAGGAAGCTCCGCATGAAGTGATGTTCATCAGCCAGCCGAAGCAGGTGGATGAAATGATTATGTCGCCCATGCATGAGAAAAAAGGGGATAAATTCACCTACACTTTCACCGTTCCCGGCACTTACAAATTCCATTGCCACCCGCATGAGAAATTAGGCATGGAAGGAACGCTGATTGTTGGCGAACCATCTAAGCCCGGTGAAACGAAGATTATGGATCACCACAAACTCGCGAAGAAATTGGAAGATGGGGAGTCAGCAACCAGTGCAAGCCCTGCTGCTGGTGGCAGCATCACTGCAACTGGTCATGTAGTGAGCGTGGATGCCGATAAGCACGTCATAAAGCTGAAGCACGACCCGATTAAAGCCCTTGGCTGGCCGACCATGACGATGAACTTCACAGCGGATAGCAGTGTTGATCTTTCAAGCGTTAAGGAAGGCGATGCAGTTTCATTTGCACTGAAGCCAGTGGGTAAGGACGACTACACCCTCACTAACCTGAAAAAGGCACAATAAAACCACCCCGGCTCTCAACTAATATGGGGGCCGGGATTTTACCCTTGACCTTGGAGTATACTCAAAGGTGTAGGGTTGAAATGACGAGGAAAAGCATGAAGCAATTAACCATAGGCAAATTGGCGAATTTGACGGGCGTTAGCGCCGATACGCTTCGCTATTACGAGAAGATGAAGCTGATTACAGCTACATCTCGCTCGACTGCCGGATACCGCCTTTATAACGCTGAGGCTGTAAATGTTGTTCGCTTCATTCGCGGGGCAAAGGAATTGAATTTTACGCTAGACGAAATTCGACAGCTTACTGCTCTCACAAGTTCCGACAAGGCAACTTGCGCCCAGATTTTGAAACATACGGAATCCAAAATCAAACAAGCGGAGCAGCGCATTCTTGAGCTAAAGGAGATTCGCAAAGTGCTGAAACAACTGGCTGAACAATGCCCAGCTGATGATAGCCCGCTCGATTGCTGTCCTATCCTTGACCACATCAACCGTAAAACCAAATTCGCTATCGCTGCATTGGTATTTGCTGCAGTAGGTTTTTTTGGAATGCCACAATCTGCGGAAGCCAAGCCAATCTCGTATGTTGATGGGTTTATGGTCATGCAGGAGAACGATGAAACCGGCCACACGCTCTCACTAGATTATACCATCGACCCCAAACTTGCCGTGGGGTTGTATGCGAAAAAAGAAAGCGGCGATAAGGATTTTACCACAGTCGGTCCGCAGGTGAATTATTTGGTAAAACGTTGGAATATGCCGGACGGTCAGGCCAATATTTTCAGCATGACTGGTGCGGGCGTTTCGCAATGGCATGGCGACGATCAATTTTCTGCGTGGACAGGGATTCTTGCGGATTACGAAACACGCCGCATTTTTACTTCGTATGAACTGCGCGGTATGTATGCCGGTGATTTCGAGAAATCGGTATGGCAGCGGGCGCGTGTTGGCTTTGCGCCATACCTTGCCAATTACGATGACTTAAACACTTGGCTCATGGTGCAAGTCGATGACCATCCTGCCAAAGACGATACCGTTGTGGTGACGCCGCTGGTGCGCTTCTTCTATAAAACCACATTGGTGGAAGCTGGCTACAGCAGCAACGACCATGTGATGTTTAACTGGGTACTGCAATTCTAAGAGGGGACATTATGAAGAAACTTTTATTAGCAACCGCCATTGTACTTTTCTCGCAAGCGGCTTCTGCAGAAACCATTCTGGCCAAGGTAAACGGACTGGTTTGCGCCTTCTGCGCCACCGGCATCGAAAAGACCTTTAAGGCTGAATCCGCCGTGAATACCGTGCATGTGGATTTGGAGAGCAAGCTGGTGACGATCAATACCAAGGCCGACCAAAAAATGGATGATGCAACGATTACAAAACTAATAACTGATGCGGGCTATACAGTCGTCGGCATTGAACGGAAGAAATAATGGAACATTCACCCATCGAAACCCGTAAAATACATGAAGGCATAGTGCCAACCTTGGCGCTGTTTTCTTCCATGAGCACCTTGCTCTGCTGCGCCCTTCCTGCCTTGCTGGTATCTATAGGCGCTGGTGCGGCTATGATCGGATTGGTGAGTGCCGTGCCACAGCTGATTTGGCTATCGGAACACAAAATTCAGCTATTTATTTTTGCGGGGGTAATGCTCTCGCTTTCTGGCATCCTGCGTTACCGCAACCGCAACGCGCCTTGTCCAGCCGACCCGCTTAAGGCGAAAGCATGTGCTAGGCTACGTCGCATCAGCGGCATTATATTTTACATATCGTTACTTTGCTATGCGGTGGGCTTCTTTTTTGCCTTTATCGCGGCCCGGATCGTATAATTTCGTACAAAATCCTTACAAAAAACCGACTAAAAGAATTCATGGAACATCATCATAGCGTCCCCTCCATCACCGCCAGCACCGTAAAAGATCCAGTCTGCGGGATGGATGTTGATCCTGCAAAAACGGCCCATCACTATCAGCTAGGCGAAACTGACTATTATTTTTGTAGTAAAAGCTGCCTGGAGAAATTCAAGGCGAAACCGGGTGATTATACCAGCACAGCAAAGCACAAACCCAGCTGCTGTCATGGGTACACCACGCCTATACACCCCATACAGGCAGCTACGGATGCTATCTATACTTGCCCTATGCACCCCGAAGTGCGGCAAGTTGGCCCTGGAAATTGTGCTAAATGTGGCATGGCGCTGGAGCCTGATACAGTTTCACTAGACGCTGCGCCTAATAATGAACGGGAAGACATGACGCGCCGGTTTTGGCTGTCGGCAC
>JBGAJE010000054.1:0-10577 GCA_044225085.1 Rickettsiales bacterium
CGTCGTCGCTGCGCCCAAAGCCTTACCTTTCACAAACGTGCCAACCGGCATATCCGGCGTGATGAGCTTCATCGTTCCAAAGTTGATACCGACTGAAGCAACTGTCCACACGGCCATTTGTGGCAGATGGTCCATTTCATAGTTGTAGTACTTTTCTGCGCGATCGACGCATGCCTGCGCATCGCGTGCGACGCCATTACGATCAGCCCAATTCTCCGCTGATTTCACCGCACGGCGGTGGAAAATGCCGCCCACTGCGGGCTCCATAAGCTTGCGCAGCCCATGCATGAAACTCGGCGCGAACCGCTGCACTCCAATCGTGAATGGCACAGCCCCTAAATCGCCCACCGCCTCACCGATCACCCAGCTTTTAAGGCTGCTCCAAAACCCATGGCCATGCTCATGGTCATGATGATCGTGGTCGTGATGGTCGTGGCCATGCTCGTGCTCATGCCCGCATAAATCAATGCGCTTGCCGAACCACTTCTCGCTCATCGCGCCAATGAATGGGCCAACCAGCGTATCCGTCACCCCGAGGCATGTCACAGCATGGTTGAGTGTATAAATCACATCCTCGGCCTTATGCTGGCGCGATTTACGCGCCTCGATTTCTGCCGGCGTGAGCGGGATAGGATAAAGTGCCGTCGTGTTCTGAAGTGGCTTGGCGATGGCGGCAGGATGATTATCATTCGCGATCACCGGCACATCGGCATATTTATCATGTTGCAATTTCTCGGCGCGGCGCATGGCTTCTTGATAAAGCGTACCGGTAGGGGCAAGCCCATCCGCCACTGCTTGTGCTGGGCCCTGACGTGCGGCAAGCCAAGCAAGCGTTTCTTGATGAATCACTTCCTGCGGCAAGTCCGGTGCGGCCGCCGTAAGCGCCTCCATCATCGGGTGATGGAGCACACCATTCGGGTCGAATAGTTTCGCAAGTGCCTGATGCACAATCTGGTGTCCAAGCGCCGCTGCTGCCACATGCACAGCAGGCTCCGGCCCATCCGCATCTTGCGGCTGAACGAGGCGGCGGATTACTTCTTCCGCCTTACTCGGCGGTAGGAGCATGGGCGGGGCCGAGGGCTGCCCCGCTTCCGCTTGCGCCTTCGCAAGAAATTCGGGATCCTTCAGCAGTTTTTTGAAATGCTCCAAATCGTGAATGCGATTGGTGAGAATGCTGGTCATCTCCCGTGTCGCTTCAGCCTCAAGTAGGGCATAATGGGCATTTGGCTGCTCGGCCGCCATTGCCTGCTGCAAGCCTGTCGACATAGCCGTGCGCAATTTTGGATCCTGCAGCGCGCAGGACATCGCCTCTTGCTCGCGTATCAGCTGAGGGATGATCGCGGAACCGCCCGCCCGCAGCCGTGCGCCAATGGTGCGCGCGAACGCATCCACCCGATAGGGTGGCATGGGATGGGCGGTAGTAGGGGTGTGCTGTGCCGAAACAGCAGGCACCAGAGGCGAAGCCACGGTACTCTCCTTGTGATGAATGTAACTCATTATTGCGAATGACTCGCAAGAAGTAAAATGAAGCTTTTGTGACAGTCGCTTCCAAAACGGAAACGGCATGTATGAGGAAGAAATTAACCACTGGCCATCTCGGCCCTTAAGTTTTAACAGAATTGTAACTATCGCCTATTATAAGCCAGATATATGATCCGCCCATGACCCAATTTATTATCGACCAAGACGACCTAAACGAAATGCTGGTGTTGCACGATATCGCGCGCCAAATGAGCATGGCATTCGACCGTCGCGCCGATCATCTCGATCTTACCCGTGCGCAATGGAAATTACTGAGTATTTTGCGCCGCAATCCCGGTATCCGCCAAGCGCAAGTGGCAGCGATACTGGAGATTGAGCCAATTACCCTCGTCCGCCAACTAGATCGGATGGAGGCCACGGGTTGGGTCGAACGTCGCCCCGACCCAAATGATCGCCGCGCCAACCAGCTCTACCTAACCGATAAAATCGCTGGGGTCGTGACCCAAATGCGTGCCCTAGGGGTAAATTTACGTCGCGACGCCCTCGCCGGATTCACCGAAGTAGAACATCGCGCGTTTCTAGATTATTTGAAGCGTATCAAGCGCAATGTCGGCCAAATACTGGCGACAAAAGAAGAGGAATCATGAACGTCCCCCCATCTCCCATGCCTTATAGCAAGCGCCCAGGCCGCCCGCTTCTCAAGCGCGGGTGGGTACGCCTAGTTTTGCTGGTTTTGGTGGCAGGTGGATTATGGTTCGTCTTTGGCCATGCATCGAGCAAAGGCCCCAAAGGCCCGCCGCCGGTCGTGATTCGCACTGCCGCCGCCACCCAAAAATCTGTGCCGCTAACGATTCATGCGGTCGGTACTGTAGTGGCATATGAAACCGTCGCTGTCCGTTCGCGGCTTGATTCGCAAGTCGTCGCCGTCAATTTTCACGATGGCGATGAGGTGAAGCAAGGTGACGTACTCTTCCAACTCGATGATAAAGCCCTCAAAGCACAAGCCGAGGAACTAAGAGCCAACATCGCGCGCGATCAGGCCCAACTCGAAAACGCCCGCCGTCAATATGACCGCGCGGAGACACTCGCCACCAAAGGCTTCGCCACTAAGGCCGACCGCGACACAGCCCGCGCTGCCCGCGATGCCGCATTAGCCACCGTCGGCGCCGATCAAGACGCGCTTAACAATGTGAATGTACAAATCAGTTATGCGCGCATTATTGCACCCATCTCGGGCCGCACCGGCACCATCAACGTCACTCTCGGCAATACGGTGAAGGCGAATGATACCCAGCCACTCGTTGTCATCAACCAACTCAAACCCATCCGCGTGCAAGCCTCGCTACCGCAAGGAGTGTTCGATAATGTACGCAGTGCGATGGAAGCCGGTACCGTGACAGTCAATGCCTATAAGCAGGATGATGCAGATGACACTGCTGCCATCGCCGAAGGCAAATTGGAGTATCTCGATAACGCAGTGGATCAAGGCACTGGCACCTTCGCTACCCGCGCCGGTTTTGCCAATGAGGATGAGCGCCTCTGGCCCGGCATGTTCGTGACGTTGACCATGACCCTCGGCCAAGACACCAACGCCCTCACCGTGCCAGAAGTCGCCGTTCAGCACGGTCAAAACGGGGATTACGTTTACGTCATCATTGACGAGAAAGCCTTGCGTCGTGACGTGAAAATCGCCCGCATGCAAGACGGGCTCGCCGTCATCACGAGCGGCCTCACGGCCGGTGAAGCGGTGGCCACGGATGGCATCCTCGGCCTCAAAGATGGGGTGAACGTCACCATCCAAAAAGACGCGCCGCCCAAGGCCCAAGAAACGCCCGCTGCTGAGCCTGCAAAATGAACCTATCGGAATTCTGCATTCGTCGACCGGTATTTACCACGCTGCTAATGGCAGCGATCCTGGTCGGCGGCATTGCGGGATACCGTAGCCTTGCGGTCTCCGCCCTGCCCAATGTGGACTTTCCGACGATTCAAGTAACAGCCAACCTCGCCGGCGCGAGCCCGGAGACGATGGCGTCCTCCGTTGCATCCCCACTCGAGCGTCAGTTCAGCACCATCGCTGGCGTAACCTCAATGACGAGCACGAGCTTCCTTGGCACTACGCAGATCACCCTGCAGTTTGATTTGAGCCGAAGCCTGGATGGTGCAGCGCTCGACGTGCAAACGGCCATCTCCACCGCCCAGCCGCGTCTGCCGAAGGAGATGACCACACCGCCTTACTTCCGCAAGGTGAACCCAGCCGATCAGCCCGTCCTCTTCATCGCCGTCAGCTCCGATACGCTACCGCTTAACCAGGTGGATGAATACGCCGACACCATCATGTCACAGCGTATTTCAACCTTACCTGGCGTCGCGCAAGTAACGATTTACGGCGAGCAAAAATACGCCGTCCGCGTACAAGCGGACCCCGACAAACTCGCTGCCCAGGGCCTGAGCGTGACCGATTTGCGCACCTCTATGGCGGCTGCCGCAAGTAACGCGCCGGTAGGTGTCATCAGTGGCCCGCAGCAATTATTCAACGTCAAAGTGTTAGGTCAGCCGGAGGACGCAAACGGCTTCCGTAACCTCATTGCGATCTGGAAAGACGGCGCGCCAGTGCGCTTAGGCGATGTCGCGACCGTGGTAGATGGGGTGGAGGAAACACGCTCGATTGGCTTCATCAACGGCACGCAATCGATCGTAATCGCCATCCAACGACAGCCCGATGCGAACACCATTGACGTAGTGAAGAGTGTGCGTAATCTGCTGCCCGTTTTCCGCGATCAAATCCCTGCCTCCGTTACCCTCACGCCGTTGCTTGACCGCTCAGTTTCCATCGAAAATTCAGTGCATGATGTACAAGTAACGCTACTTATCACCGTGGCGCTTGTGGTTGCCGTGATCTTCCTTTTCCTGCGCAATGCCCGCGCGACAATGATCCCCGCGCTTGCCGTACCAATGTCGATAATAGCGACCTATGGCGGCATGGCATTGATGGGCTTCTCGATCAATAACGTCTCACTGCTCGCGCTCACCCTCTGTGTCGGCTTCGTGGTGGACGATGCGATTGTCATGCTCGAAAATATCGTGCGCTATATCGAGGGGGGTATGCGACCATTCGAAGCAGCCATCAAAGGCGCTAAAGAAATCAGCTTTACCATTCTCTCGATCACTTTCTCACTGGTTGCCGTATTTATTCCCGTGCTGTTTATGGGCGGGTTGATCGGGCGACTGTTTCGCGAATTTGCAGTCACCATCAGCATGGCGATCCTCGTCTCCGGAGCCGTCTCGCTGACCTTAACACCCATGCTTTGTAGCCGCATGCTCAAGCCCCACGACGGGCACGCAGAGCATGGTTGGGGCCGCAAACTCGAAGCAGCTTTCGAGTGGATGCTACGCCAATACGACCAATCGCTGCGGTGGGTACTGCATCACCGACGTATCATGCTGATTGGCACTATCGGCTCACTAGTGGCGAGCGTTATCGCCTTCAGCCAAGCACCGAAAGGTTTTTTCCCGCTGGAAGATACCGGTTTCGTTTTCGGCAGCACCGAGGCCGCGCAAGATATTTCCTATGACGCGATGGTGGAAAAACAAAAACGCGTTGCCGAAATCATTCGCAGCGACCCGGCGGTTGATAACGTATTCTACGCCGTCGGCGGCGGCCGCGGCGCGATCAACGCGGGACGGGTATTCTTCGGTCTGAAACCGCGCGGGGAGCGCGACGATGTCTTCACCGTTATGCAGCGCCTGCGCCCGAAACTTGCGCAAGCAGGCGGCATTAACACCTACATGCAGCCGGTACAGAATATTCAAGTCGGTGGGCGGCTCAGCAAAAGCCTATACCAATACACACTGCAAGGCACCAACCTTGATGAGCTTTACATGTGGTCGGACAAGCTCCTCGCCGAGGTCATCAATCAGCCAGGCTTCCAGGACGTCACCTCCGACCTTCAGCTGAAAAGCCTGCAAGCGATGGTAACGGTCGACCAACAGAAGGCGGCAAGTCTCGGCATCAGCTACGACGATATTCGCCAAGCGCTTTACGCTGCCTTCGGCGAATCACAAGTCGCAAGCCTCTACAAACCCAGCAACGATTACGCGGTGATTCTCGAAGTCGCCCCACGCTTCCAACAGTCGCCAGAGGATATCGCAAAGCTTTATATTCGCTCCGTCAGCAACCCCGACCGCATCGTGCCGCTCGGCTCCGTGGCGACCATCACACGTGGTCTTGCTCCATTGCTAATCAATCACCAGGGCCAGCTACCGGCGGTGACGATTTCCTTCAACCTTGCCCCCGGCGTACCACTCTCTCAGGCGGTGACGGAGATCAATAAAGTCGAAACGAAACTTGGCATGCCCGGCAGCATCACCGGCAGCTTCCAAGGCTCCGCGCAAGTATTCCAGGATTCTGCGAAAGGGCAAGGCACGCTGGTGCTCGTCGCCCTCGTGGTGATCTACATTATTTTGGGGATGCTGTATGAAAGTTTCATCCACCCCATCACGATTCTCTCTGGTCTGCCGAGCGCGGGTTTGGGGGCCATTATCACGCTGCTGTTGTTCGGGATGGATCTCAACATCATCTCGCTTGTTGGCATTATTCTGCTGATCGGGATTGTGAAGAAGAACGCGATCATGATGATCGATTTCGCCATCACTGCGCGGCATGACGGAATGGGCGCCGAACAGGCAATCTACCAAGCGTGTCTGCTACGTTTTCGCCCCATTATGATGACAAGTCTTGCCGCCATTTTCGGCACGTTGCCAGTCGCGCTTGGCCTTGGTGCAGGCGCAGAGCTCCGCCAGCCGCTCGGCATTGCCGTGGTCGGCGGGCTGCTTACCTCACAATTGCTGACGCTCTACATCACGCCGGTGATCTATCTCTATCTCGATCGCTTCTCGAATAAGAGGAAAATCGAAGCCGTCGTCGTCGAACGTGCAGAAATGGAATAGCCCTGCTACGAAATTCGCGGTAGAAATGCCTCATGAGCGAAACAGTGGTTCTACTGCACGGCATTTTCCTCAGTGCACGCTGGATGCGAGGCATCGAGCGATTCTTGAAGCGCCAGGGCTATCAGGTGCTGAATCTCAATTATGCCTCTACCCGCTACCCACTTGAAACATTGGTCGAACAGCTCCACGAAAAACTTGCCCCCCATATACCCCATGCCGCGCGAGTGCATTTTGTTGGTCATTCAATGGGTGGCCTATTAATCCGCGCCTACCTTGCGAAATATCCACCTACCAATCTCGGTCGGGTGGTCATGCTCGGCACGCCGAACCACGGCAGCGAAGTTGCTGATTTTCTCAAAGACTGGAAACTCTATCGTTGGCTTTATGGCCCCGCCGGCCAGCAGCTCATCACCGATGCGCCACGCACCGATAAGCTTCCACCATGTGAGCTTGGCATTATCGCTGGCAGTCGCAATCTCGACCCAATTTTTGGCCGCCTATTGCCAAAACCGCATGATGGCAAAGTCGCCGTCGCCAGCACGAAGCTGGATGGCATGCGCGACCATTGTGTCCTACCCATAAGCCACACGCAAATGCTAGTAAGTGCCGCCGCGCGCCGTGAGATATTGGCATTCTTACAACATGGAAAGTTCAGCGCTTAAGCCGCTTTTTCGCTCGTCAGCGCGATGAACAAATCCTCAAGCTCAACCTCTTTGGTCGAAATATCCTGAATCACCAGGTCGGATTTAGCAACGCGGGTGAGAATTTCATCCATCGTCGCCGTGCTTGGTTGATATTTAATGACCAGCTTGCCATCACGCGTACAAGCCTGCAAATCGCCAAGCGCCGCCGGTAATTTTTTAAGCGGCTTGGTGAGAGTAAAAATCACTTCTTTACTATCAACGCCCTGCATCAGCTTATCTTTGCGCTCATGGGTAATGATTTTGCCCTTATTGATGATCGCGATCTCATCGCACAATTCTTCCGCTTCCTCGAGATAATGTGTCGTGAGCAAAATCGTGGTGCCCGCCTCATTTAACTTGCGAACATACTCCCACAGCGCGCGACGCAGCTCCACATCAACCCCTGCCGTTGGCTCATCGAGAATCAAGACCGGCGGCGTATGCACCAGCGCCTTGCCAATTAGCAAGCGGCGACGCATCCCACCCGACAAACGGCGCGAGGGCGAATCCGCCTTATCACGCAGCCCCATCGCATCGATAATCTCATCCGTGCGGCGTTTTTCTTTAGGAATCCCGTAATAACCTGCCGTAATCTCGAGCGCCTGGCGAACGGTGAAAAACGTATCAAGCACCAGCTCCTGCGGCACCACGCCAATGGAAAGTTTCGCGCTGCGCACATCCGTGTCAATGTCATGGCCATGAATGCTGACCGTGCCGGAAGTTTTCAGCACTGTGCCGGCCATAATGTTAATCAACGTCGATTTTCCAGCCCCATTCGGCCCCAGCAGGCCGAAGAATGAGCCTTTGGGAATGGAGAGGTCAACCCCATGCAATGCCACCTTCTCCTCGCCCGTTTTCCGGTCGCGGTAGGTTTTTTTCAGGTTCTTGATTTCAATCGCAGCGCGTGTCATGCGGGGTGATATAGCATGCGTGGAGGGAAATGCTAGTGGCGCTCGTATGGCTCATGCGAAGCTCTATAGTGATCAAGGCGATGCTCGCTATATGCCGCAAAAAACCGTCTTGCTTCGTCACCTACTAAAGTTACGACCAAATCATCCTCGCTGGATTGTATAATTGCTTCTGGATATAGGCGTCTCAATTCTTCACTTATCCAGTCACACTTGGCAAATACTAAGCATAATGATTTGATAGGTCCTTCTTCGCCATCCCGGTCTATTAAGAACTCTTCTCTATCTACCATCGCATAAACGGAGGGACGCATATGGGGTTTCGCGGCTCTACCCTCATTTGCCGAACGTTTTATCCATCCCATAATGCCTCCTCGGATAAATAGATTCATGAGAGGCGCAAACTATAAAAGAAGTTCCAGGCAAATGTGTGTGAACATTTTGTGACAATGATCTGAATTAGATCATTATTTATTGATCCGCTTCTTATATTTCGCGAATGGATTGTCACTTTCCTTCAAAATCAATCGGATCGGCGTGCCTTTCAGGCCGAATTGGTCGCGCAACCCATGCACCAAATATTTGAGATATGCCCCCGGGAACTCATCCGCCATGTTGCAAAAAAGGTGAAATGTCGGCGGCCGTGCCTTTACTTGGGTGATGTATTTGATCTTCAGGCGCCGCCCCTTCACTAACGGCGGGCTATGATGGGCGATGGTCGCTTCCAGCCAGCGGTTAAGCTCCGAAGTGCTCACGCGGCTATCCCACGTTTCGCGCGCCACGATGCAGGCATTCATCAACGCATCGAGCCCGGTTTTCTTAGTAGCAGAAACAGGAACAACGGTAATGCCAGAAAGCTGCGAAAGCTGCTTGTTTAGCATGTAGTCGATTTCCTCTAACATCGCCGTGCGTTGCGGGTGGGGGATCAGATCCCATTTATTAAGGCCCAGCACGCAAGCGCGGCCTTCGCGCTCGATAAGAGAGGCGAGGGTAGCATCCTGCTTCTCCAGCGGTGCGGTCGCATCGATCAGAATAACCACCACTTCCGCAAAGGTGAGGGCGCGAATGGAATCATGCACCGCCAGCTTCTCGAGCTTGCCTTGCACATTCGCACGTTTGCGCATGCCGGCCGTGTCATGCAACGTAAAGCGCGTGCCATGATAATCAAACGGCACCGCAATCGCATCCCGCGTAATGCCCGCTTCCGGGCCAGTCAGCAGCCGATCCTCGCCAATGAGCGAATTGATAAGAGTGGATTTCCCCGCATTCGGTCGGCCGAGAATAACGAGGTTAAGCGGTTTGCTACGATCAATCCGCTCACCCAGATCCGCATCTTCGCCTTCAGCATCAGTAGTTTTTTGGGCAGGTTTTTGTTTTTTCTTTTTGGGCGTGCGCTCCGTGCGCGCGACTTCTTCAGCGGGGCCTTCGATTGCTTCGCGCAGCACATCGTAAAGATCACCCATACCCTCGCCATGTTCGGCCGAGAGCATCACAATTTCTTTAAACCCAAGCGAATACACGTCACTTATCGCATTCGCTCGGCTCGATTCCGCTTTGTTACCGATCAGAATCACCCGCTTACCGCTCGCCCGCACGAGCTTGGCAAAATGTTGGTCGATCGGTGTCACCCCCGCGCGCACATCGACGATGAAGAGCAAAATATCCGCCTCCTCCATCGCCGCTTTGGTTTGCTCGAACATGCGGGTGGCAAGCGCGCCTTCGGCGGCTTCTTCCATCCCGGCCGTATCGATCAGGCGAAAGCGCAAATCGGCGAGCGACCCATCCGCATAGCGCCGGTCACGCGTCACGCCCGGCTGGTCGTCCACCAGCGCGATCTTCCGCCCCACGAGGCGGTTGAACAGGGTCGATTTGCCGACATTAGGTCGGCCGATAATGGCAAGAAGTGGTAGGTTTTGACTCATGCCGCGCTTGTAGCCTGCTTACACAGGATTGGGAAGCGCTTTGGCGAAACTATTTATAAATAAAAAACAACATCTTATGAAGATAACAATGCACGCAAGCGCGATTCGAGCATGTTTTCAATCTCTTGATCCGGCCATTTGCCGTCCACTTCGATAAAAGCAATCCCCGCCCGATCCGCCGCCTTGCGCTTAATCGCGTCGCGTTGATAAGAGGTAGACTGATAATGTTCACCCCCCTGATATTCAATCAATGCGAGGGGGATGCCCGTATGATCCGTGACGACAATATCGCTGCGCTTAGAATTGAATGCAGCATAAGCAGTTGCAGCAGCAGGATGGTCCTTCGGCTCGGTACGAATGAGCTCTCCAAGATTCACCTGGGCCCAAACATGATAGTTACTGCGCCCATAGCGCTCCAAAATCTTTTCCGTCATTTTGTAAATGCGCCATTCAGCAGGCTGTAAAATGCGCTGTTTGGTGAAACTGACCACCGAATCGTTGATGGCTCGCATCTGCGCATCATAATCCACCGGCGGTTTTACAACGCGAGGTTCCTCGAAAACCGGCCGGCGATTGGGTCGCCATCCCGCAGGCGGCGGTTGAGGCTGTCTAGGGGGTGGCGCGGTGCGACGAAA
>JBGAJE010000055.1:0-3365 GCA_044225085.1 Rickettsiales bacterium
CGCGGTGTGTGCTCGATGGCGCGGGCGGCAGATCCCAACAGTGGTGATTCGCAATTTTTCATCTGCTTCAAAAACGCACATTTCCTCGATGGTCAATATACGGCTTGGGGCGTGGTGGTTTCGGGCATGGAGCATGTCGATAAAATTGCGCGCGGTGAGCCGCCGGCAAACCCGGATAAAATGCTCAGCGTGAAAGTCGCGGCGGATGTGAAGGATGCGGCGTAAGTGCTCCGCACTAACGTGTCATCCCAGCGCAGGCTGGGATCCAGCTTTTTAAGAAATACTCGCGACGCAGACGCGTCGCACTGGATTCCTGCCTTCGCAGGAATGACGAGGATTGTGAATGCGCGTTGATCTCTTCGATTTTGTGCTACCCTCGGCGCGTATTGCCACGCACCCCGCCAGCCCGCGTGATGCGGCGAAGTTGCTGCATGTTTCAAATACGTTACGTGGTTTAACCGTGCGGGATTTGCCGTCGTTGCTTTCACCGGGCGATGTGTTGGTGTTCAATGATAGCCGAGTGATTCCAGCGCGGTTGTTTACTGATGTTGGTGGTAAGCAGGTTGAGGTGTTGTTGCATCAGCCGCTAGCCGCTTCGCAGGCGGGATGCGAATGGGTTGCCTTCGCCAAACCAGCGCGGAAATTGAAAGAGGGAATGGCGCTCACCTTCGCGCCGGATTTTTCGGCGACGGTGGTGGGGCGTACGGAGGACGGGCAAGTGCGGCTCGCGTTTGGTTATGATGCTGCGACGCTGTTCGACAAACTCCGCGCGCATGGGCATGTGCCGCTGCCGCCCTATATCGCGCGGGCGGATGGGGTGGCGGATAAGCAAGATTACCAGACGATTTATGCGGCGCATGATGGTTCCGTTGCGGCGCCTACAGCGGGGCTGCATTTCACGCCGGAGTTGATGGAGGCACTGCGCGCCCGCGATGTCAAAACCGCGTTTGTAACGTTGCATGTGGGTGCGGGAACGTTTCAGCCAGTGAAGGTGGAGGATACGGACGAGCATGTGATGCATCGTGAAGCGATTAGCATTAGTGCCGAGGCGGCGAAGACGATCAATGCAGCACGCGCAGCGGGTGGCAAAGTGGTTGCAGTCGGTACAACAAGTTTGCGTATTTTGGAATCCGTCGCGGCGGAGGATGGGACACTCGCACCATTTAATGGCAGCACGGCTATTTTTATTACGCCGGGATATCGGTTTAAAATTGTGGACCGGCTGATGACCAATTTCCATCTGCCGAAATCGACGTTGTTTATGTTGGTTTCAGCGTTTGCGGGACGGGAGCGGATGTTGGGGGCGTATCAGCATGCTATCGTGCACGATTATCGATTTTATTCCTATGGCGATACTTCGCTGCTAGAACGGGTAGCATGACAATCCATTTCAATGTCCAGGCTCGCGACGGCGCGGCACGCACGGGGGAAATCCACACGGCGCATGGGGTAATTCGCACGCCGGCGTTTATGCCGGTGGGCACGGCGGCAACGGTGAAGGCGATGCACCCGGAAGCGGTGGCCGCGACGGGGGCGGATATTATTTTGGGGAATACCTACCACCTGATGCTGCGGCGGATTGCGCGGCTGGGCGGGCTGCACCAATTCATGAATTGGCACGGGCCGATTTTGACGGATTCGGGCGGGTTTCAGGTAATGTCGCTCGCGCAACTGCGCAAAATTACGGAGCAGGGGGTGACGTTTCAATCGCATATCGACGGTAGCAAATGGGAGCTGACGCCGGAGCGCTCGATTGAGATTCAGCATTTGCTTGGTTCGACGATCACGATGGCGTTTGATGAATGCACGCCGTTTCCAGCGACGGAAAAGCAGGCGCGGGATTCGATGGAGCTTTCGATGCGGTGGGCGGTGCGCAGCAAAGCGGCATTTGCGGCACGCGAGGGTTATGCGCTGTTTGGCATTGTGCAGGGAAGTGTTTATGAGCCATTGCGGTTGGAATCAGCGGCAGCGCTGACGGGCATCGGGTTTGATGGGTATGCGATTGGAGGTCTCGCGGTGGGCGAGGGGCAGGCGGAGATGTTCCGCGTGCTGGAATTTACCGTACCTGCGTTGCCGATGGATCGGCCGCGTTACCTGATGGGTGTCGGCAAGCCGGAGGATATTTTGGGTGCAGTGGAGCGCGGGATCGATATGTTCGATTGCGTGATTCCGACGCGTAGCGGGCGTAATGCGCGGGCTTATACCAGCATGGGCGAGATCAATTTACGTAATGCGCGGCATGCGGATGATCCGCGCCCGCTTGATCCGGCATCCGGCTCGCCGGTGAACCGTTATTCGCGCGCCTATTTGCATCATTTATACAAAGCGGACGAAATGTTGGGGCCGATGCTGCTGACCCAGCATAATCTGCATTATTACCAGGAATTGATGGCAGGGATTCGTGCTGCCATCGCACAAAACCGGCTGGCGGCGCATGCAGAAAGCTTGCGCGAAGGCTGGAAACGCGGGGATTTACCCACAATTTAGCGACTAGTCGCCAGCCCAGCGTCAGGATCGCTTGACAATCAACCGATTATCCGTAAGTTCGCCCTTCTTTGCAGGCTTTAGGCCATGCGAGCTGGTAGCTCAGTCGGTAGAGCACGTGACTTTTAATCACGGTGTCGTGGGTTCGATTCCCACCCAGCTCACCATTCTCAATGTGTGACGAGGAGGTGGTATGATTTCCAGACGATTCATGGGGGCAGTTACCCTGGGACTGACGACGGTATTATCGGCGCATGCGGCGATGGCGTTGGTGATCAGTGTTGAGAATAATATGATTGGGCAGGAACGCACGATTGCGCCGAATTTTGCGCTGTGCAAAGCGACGCCGGATGGCAAAAGTGGGCCAAGCGCGAATATGCGGCCGGAAATTTCATGGACGGGTGCGCCGGAGGGGACGAAGTCTTTCGCATTGTTTGTGTATGACCCGGATGTGCCAGCGGATTTCACCGATGCGGGTAAGGAGGGCAAGTCCATCCTGAAAAGTGCGCCGCGGCAGATGTTTTATCACTGGGGTATCGTTGATATTCCGCCGACAGTGACGAAACTGCCGGGCGGGAAGTCCGAGGTGAGTGTGCATATCGGCACGCCGGTGACGAATGATTTGGGTAAGTATATCTCGGATGCGAGGAATTATGGTGGGCCTTGCCCGCCTTGGAATGACATGCGGGTGCATCATTACCATTTCCAAGTGTTCGCGCTGGATGTAGCGGCATTGGAGCCGAAACCCGCGACGGCGAAAGAGGCATGGAAGGCAGTGCAGCCCCATATTTTGACCGATAGCGAAATGGTGGGCATTTATAGCCTCAACCCCAAGCTTGACGCCGGACAGAGCCACTAATCACCCATGGAATTCCGGGAGG
>JBGAJE010000055.1:3431-10409 GCA_044225085.1 Rickettsiales bacterium
GTGCCGGGCTTTACGGGCGGGTTTGCGGGGGTGGATGTGTTTTTCGTCCTCTCCGGGTTTTTGATGACGGCGATCATTGTCGGTGGGCTTGAGCGGGAGACATTCTCGCTCGGGCAGTTTTATCTCGGGCGAGCGCGGCGGATTTTGCCGGCGCTGCTTGCGGTGTGTGTTGCGCTGCTGGTGTTTGGCTGGTGGTGGATGGCGCCGTCGGTATATGTGATGCTGGGTAAGCATGCCGCGGCGGCGGTGGGTTTTAGCTCGAATTTTGTCTTCAAGGATGAAGAAGGTTATTTCGACGCGCCGAGCCAGGCGAAATGGTTGCTGCACACTTGGTCGCTTTCGGTCGAGTGGCAGTTTTATGTGCTGTATCCGTTGCTGCTGATGGTATTTCGGCGGTGGGTTTCGCGCGTGCCACGGCATACGGATATGTTGCTGTGGGGGCTTGGTGTGGCGTCGCTACTGGCGTGCATTGTGGTGAGTTTGCGCGATAGCGGGTTTGCATTTTATTTGTTGCCGACGCGGGCGTGGGAATTGCTCATGGGTGGGTTGGCGTGGCGTTATGGTCCGCGGCTGGATATTTCGACCGCGCTGCGGCGGCGGGCGAGCGTGCTGGGGCTGGTGATGATTGTGCTCTCGGCTGTGATGTTTCATCCGCAGCTGCGCTGGCCAGGTTTTTATGCGTTATTGCCGACGATGGGGGCGGTGCTGGTGATTCTGGCGCGGCAGGAACGGCAGTGTGTGCTGAGCCATACGGTGACGCAGGCGTTGGGGAGGTGGTCGTATTCGATTTATCTATGGCATTGGCCGTTGGTGGTGGGGCTCACTTATTTCGGCCAAAAACAGGGCTGGTGGATTGTGGCGGGGATGATCGCGTCGGTCATGCTGGGAGCGATTTCGTATCGCGTTATTGAGCAACCGGCACGGCGGTATTTTACGCGTGCGCATTGGCGGGTGGGTGCGATAGCGGCGGTGCTGAGTGTGGCATTGGTAATGGGTGCAGCGGCGATGATTCAACATGCGCAGGGCATTCCCGCACGCGTGGGGCCGGCGATTGCGGCGATCGATCAGGAAGCGAAAAACCATTTCCCGATGCCGGCAGGGTGCGGGTTTAACCGCGATAAACAAACGCTGGTGCCGTGTTTGATCGGTGATCCAAAGCATGTGCGTTGGGCGATTGTGGGCGATAGCCATGCGGGGACGATTGCGGGCGCGGTGCAAGCGGCGTTGCCGGGCGGGATTGCGCTTTACTGGCACCAATGCTCGCCGATTTTTGAGAGCGAAGTGCGCTCGAAAAACGATAACAATCACTGCACGAGTTTTATGCAACAGGCATGGGCGCAGATTGCGTCGCTACCGGCGGATGCGGCGGTGATCATCATCAACCGCTACTCGGTGCAAACGCGCGGGCCGAATGAGATTTCGAGCCGCCCGTGGGGCATTCGCTATAACAGCCTCACCCCCGCAGAAGCGGCGATGGATGCGGACATGCTTTACCGCAAGCGGGTGGCCGAGAGCCTTTGCACCATGGCCAAGAAGCGGCGGGTGATTGCGGTGATGCCGATTCCCGAGATGGGGGTGGATGTGCCACGCACGATGGCGCGGATGGCGATGACGGGGGATGAGGCACCGGTTGGTGTCACCCGTGCGGCGTATGACGCGCGCAATGCGGTGGCGCGGGCGGCATTGCAGGATGCGCATGCGCGCTGCGGGGTTACGCTGCTCGACCCGGCGGCGTATTTGTGCAAGGACGGTTTTTGTGCGGGGGCGAGCGATGGGGTGCCGCGCTATACGGATAGCAACCATCTCAGCGAATCGGGTAACCGGTTGCTGGTACCGATGTTCCGCCCATTGCGCTAATGGCCCAAAAACTGCCATTGCCGCCGCGACGCAATTCGATTACTCAGAAGGCACGGACAGGTGGCCGAGTGGTTTAAGGCAGCAGTCTTGAAAACTGCCGTGGGGGCAACTCCACCGTGAGTTCGAATCTCACCCTGTCCGCCAATTCCCAGAGTGCAAATAGTCTCTGCACCCATACATCGCGGGACACGCCCCCGCTGTCAGCCTTTGTTTGCGAGTGTAGCTAGTCACCGCGCCATGTTTCAATACTGCATGAATATGCCGAGAGAGAGCGTTTTCTCTCTGTAGCAGGTCACTCCGCGCAAATGGTGACATGCTAAAAAATCATTGCGAAACAGTGGGCAGAAAATTGGTCGTCCGTAACGACGATTGGTAAGGAAATGAAAATCCGAAAAGTTTTAGATGCAGCCGAAATACTCGCGCTGCTGATTCCAGTCGCTCGGCATTTTCACGACGTCGGCGAGCGTCATGTGCTTGGGTTGTTTTCCGTCGAGAATGGATTCGATAATATCCGGTGCCAGCAGAGTGATCTTCATCACCTTCGAAACGTAGGAGCGCGGCAGGTTCATTTTTTCAGCGATTTCGTCCATCGTCAGCGCCCGGTCACTATCTATCATCGCCTGCCACTCGAATGCGCGCCCAAGCGCCTTTAAAAGCGAAGTGCTGGCCGAAGGAGAAGCGTACTCTTCAGGGATGGCCTCCGGCGCGATAATATATTTCCGCCCACCGTGGCGTTTGAAGCTGATGGGGATGTGAACGGTGATCGTCCCGTCCTTATTGGTGACGGCACGCTGCCGCTCAGGGATGGTTTTGATATTACGCAGTCCGCCGCGTTCCAGTGATTTGCTCATATACATCCATGATGCCGTTGGGTTGGTAGGTAATGCTGATGCCAGTGAGGCTGACTTCGATGCGTTGTACGATCAGGTGCATGATGCGGTTTTGTTCGAGCGGGAATAGCTGCTCCCAGATCTCGTCAAAGCGGCCGAGTTCCTTGGCGACTTCCTCGACGGTGATTTTTGGCTCCTGAAGCTGTGCTCGGATATGGGTGCGATGCACCACCTCCGGCGAACAGAAGAACTTGCGCAGCTGGGCAATCACGACCGGCTCGATCTGCTCGGCCGATATCGATTTGATATCGGTGGCGTGGTAGCCGTGCTTGATCGCCTTGGTGCTGACATAATAACGGTAGCGGCGGCGCTTGTTCTTGCCGCCATCGGCTGGTGTCATCGCCCAGCCATCTGGGTCGAAAATGAGTCCCTTCAGCAAATACGGCGCGTTGCTTTTGCGCTCCACGCTTTTTACAGTGCGGTGATTGCGTTCGCTAATCAGCGCCTGCACTTTATCCCATGTTTCTGGTGGCACGATCGGATCATGCTCACCCTCGAAATGCTCGCCTTTGTGGCTGATAATACCTTTGTAGGTCGGGTTGCGCAGCATGCGTACCACCACGTTCGCATCGATCTTGCGGCCGAGCCGCTTACGATTTGTTTGTGTCGTCCAGCTTTTGGTGCGATAGCAACGCTCATCAAGGTCGGTCACCAGCTTGATAATGGAACCGTGCCGCAGGAATTGCTCGAAGCAGAACGTGACGATCTTTGCTTCCTGCCGATTGATGACCAGTTTGCGCTCGACCACGTCGTAGCCGAGCGGCGGCAACCCACCCATCCACATGCCTTTGCGTTTCGACGCGGTGAATTTGTCGCGGATGCGTTCGCCGATTACTTCCCGTTCGAACTGGGCAAAGGACAGCAGCACATTCAGCGTCAGTCGGCCCATGGGCGTGGTGGTGTTAAAATGCTCGGTGACGGAAACGAAGGTGACACCGTGCTTGTCGAACACCTCCACCAGCTTGGCAAAATCCAGCAGCGCGCGCGTCAGGCGGTCGATCTTGTAGACCACGATCACGTCGATCAGGCCGAGTTCCACGTCGCGCAATAACTCCTTCAGCCCCGGTCGTTCGATGTTGCCGCCGGAGAAGCCGCCATCCTCATATTTCTTGGCGATCTGCACCCAGCCTTCGGAGGCCTGCGAGTTGATGTAATGCCTACCTGAATCCCATTGCGCATCGAGCGAGTTATATTCTTGCTCGAGTCCGTCCTCGCTCGACTTGCGGCAATAGATGGCGCAGTTCAATTTCTGTTTTGGCGGGTTCATGCCTTCCTCCGTAAGCCGAAGAACATCGGCCCGCTCCAATGGGTGCCGGTGATCTTGAAGGCAATGGCCGACAGCGATTTCCATTTCTTGCCTTCGAATTCAAACCCATCGGCTAGCACCTTCACGCGATACTCGACCCCTTGATGCTCACGCACCAACACGGCACCAGCTGGCGGTCGTCCTTTATCGTGCGCTTTGATGGGCGCGCCGATTGCCACGCTTTGACGTAGCTGCTCCAGCCGCCGCTTCGTTTCCGGCTTCAACTCCCCATAAGCCAGCACCTGAATCCGGTGCGCCAGCCGCGTTTCTAAATAGGAGCGGTTCAAAGTGGCTGGCTCCGAATCCATGATCTTTCGCCACTTCTCGCGCAGCTGCGCGCCGGTCATTTTCTTGAGTGCCGCTAACTCAGTTATTACGTTGTTTCCCATGCGCTTTTTCCTCTTTTCTTGGGTTCGGACGCATGAACGCTCTGGTTACCAATAGAGTCCAGTGAATAAGCTCTCTCACGGTTGGATTTCCTCATGTTTTTGCATTTAAGCCGCAGTATCCCCTCGGCCAGTATGGATGCAATTTCCTCGACCCGTTCGCGTGGAGTCATATCCTGTGCGGAGTGCGCCATGATGCTACTCCGCTTTTGAGCCGGAGAGTTTGGCGATCGTTTTCAACGCCTCATAGACCAAGTCGTAATGCTTGGGGTTAATCTTGTTCAGCAATCGCACGAACCGAAGCGTTGGTGGCGGCACTTCACCATCGGAATAATGGCGATCCCGATCAGGGAAGAATACCAGCACCGACACATCGAATGCTTCGGCGAATTGCATGCAGCGACCAACCGACATGCGGTTGATGTTCCACTCGTACTTTTGAACCTGCTGCATGGAAACGCCGAGTTCACGACCGACAGCGGTTTGGCTAACCCCTGCCGATGTACGGAGCTTTCGCGCCTGCTTGGCGGCAAAGGCATTCACCTCGGCTTCATTAATCATGAGAGCCTCCGTGCACGATGCATTGCGGATAAACCCACTCGGGTATGCAAACGCCTCCTTCACAACAACCGCTCAGCCAATTGATGATCAGCCAATCAAAGAAGCAGGCGAATAACGCCATTACAAAGATGGTGAGAATGACGTGAAGGCAGCGCCGCCATGTCAAGTTTTTCAGTATTTCATTGATGATTTTATAGACACGCATCGGTGTTATTTCCCTCCTATGTTGTTACCCATAGGTTGAAGTCGATAACACTCTATGCAATCTTTTGTCTAACGAAAAGTTGCATGACTAAAAATATATTTTGGCTGAAACCAGCCACTTATTGCCGCATCGGCAATGAATCAAACTTTCTTGCTGGCGAGAATTATGTGTGCGGAAATGATCGTTACGTCCTCCAAGATTGGCTCTCTGTGGGCATGCAGCATGTACGTTCCCTTTTTTGTTCCCCGGCTCACCCATGCAAGCAGCGTGTCGCCCCGCGTTTTTCGGTCAATTTTTACGATGCATTCGCGGCCTAGAAACACCGATTCCTTGGTGGTCGGAACGCTGTCGAAATAGAGCAATTCATTGCGGGCGTGAATATATTTAAGGTCAGGATTTTTAATGATGCAGACCTCGGTTGTTTTAGGCAGCCCCTCGATGAACGCCACTTGCTTGATTTGCGCCTTGGGCATGGGCGTGACGTAATTCTTGTTCTTCACATAGCAGGTGACGGGAACCGATTTCAGCTTGAGCTTCGGCGCGAACAATTCCTCGGGTTTGCAGCCGATCGCCTTCGCCACTTTGTCCTGATATGGCTCAAGGTCAATCTCACCCGATTCCAGACGGGAAATGGTCGAGGGAAGCTCGCCGATCATCAGGCTCAGCCTGCGGCCGGTCAAATTCGCTCGCCTACGCAAGAAGGCCATGTTATTGGATGGTGTATTCTTCATCCGCCCTTTTTACCGCAACGGCAAAAGTTTGTAAAGCGGCAATGACAATTATTTGTTTGACAATAAATTGCATTAAGTGCGATTCCTGTCTTCATGAAATTGCACCTATGGATGAAACTCACGAAAATGTCGCAGACGGAACTTGCTGTTCTGGCGCGCACATCCGTGTCGACCATCAACCGGCATCTCAAGCACGGACGTGTTCTTGACCCCAAGGTAGTCACCCGCATTTACTTCATCACGTTCGGCGCAGTGCGGCCGGATGACTTCTACGATCTCACCACCGCGCCTGCCGACCTTGAGCAGTTGATGAGCGGTCTGAAGTCGCACCAGTTGCAGAACCTCCATAGGGCGGCAGGTGTATGAATGGGGCCGATGACGCATATATGGCCCGCTGGCAACACCGCACCGTCGAGTTCCTGTTCGGTGGCGCGCGCTACCAGCTGACAATCGGCACCAATCCCCAAGGAATGCATGACGAGATCGTCGTGACCGGGCCGCGCATCGGCAGCGCCATGTCCCATATCGTGGTGGACGCTTGCGCCCTCATCAATGAATTGCTGAACCGCTACGTCAGCATCGATGCACTCACAGAATTGGTTCAACGCGATGCTGAAGGTGGTGCCGAATCCGTCATCGGCGAAATGATCCTGCAGCTGGCACAAAGCCCATAGGAGGCTTCATGCCAGCGCCCCCACGATACATGCGTTTCTATCCAGCCGCCTATGCCAAGGCCACCATCAAGATGTCGATGGAGGAGCAAGGCGCCTATATGCGTTTGCTTTGCCTCATGTGGGCGAACGGCGGAAGCGTTGAGGATGATGACTCGTACATAGCGAAAGCACTCCCCATCAATTTGAATAAATGGCTCAAGGTGAAAGGCAAAATTATGCCCTTCTTGGCACAGCATTCTCCAGGCTATTTGACGCAGGATAAATTGGTCGAAGAATACGACTATGTATCGCGGAAAAACTCGGGGAATAAGTTGGACGCAAGTGAAGCTGATACCCCAGCTGCCCCCCGAACCGTTCCCCCCGCTGCC
>JBGAJE010000056.1:0-10487 GCA_044225085.1 Rickettsiales bacterium
GTCACTAAATAACGGCGGAAAACAGCCAGATCGGGATGGAGCGCTAGGCAATGGTAGGGCAAGTCGGTCACGCAGCATTTGCAGCTGCTTCACGCACAGAAGTGGAGCGCGTTCAGCATCATTTGAGCGCGGCGGGGATCAATGTCGAGGCGTTTAAGAACCTGGTCTATAGCGAGCTCGATCAAATGTTGAGCCCCAAAGGTTTTAAGGCCGCACCCGCGGAAATAGGTCCAAAATACGCTGTCAGCTCAGCGAGCTTTTTGGAAGGTTTTGAGGGCAACACCATAAGTGGCCCAGTACAGATTCCAGGTGGACGCGGCGGCTATACGCGCGAAACCTAACCGAGTTTAACGTGGTTTGCCAAGTACTGCCGGGTCCTTAAAAAAGACCCGGCTTTTTTTTGGCTATGACGCCAAATTATTTCGCCACCGTCACCACCGCGAGCGCATGCAACGTAGTGCCTAAATCCGCCCCAAACGCCGCATTCACCATCCGGTGCTGCGCCACGCGCGATTTGCCAGTAAACTCAGCACTTTTAACTGTAACTTTCCAGTGATCATTATCCCCGGCCATATCCTCAAGCACCACCTCAGCATCCGAGATAGAAGCCTTGATTCGGCGGGTAATTTCGTCGGCGGTCATGGGCATAAATGCTCTTTCTCTATGCCGCCATATACCCCGGCAGCCAGGTCTCATTCAAATCCCGCAAATGGGCGACTGGCACACGCATCGTGTCTTCCACGATCAACAAATCCGCAATCGTACGACCGAGATCGGTGAACGCAATGTTGGCCTGATTAAGGCGCACTAGCACCTCGCTTTTCGCTTCAGCTGGAACGGCAATCAAATACCGCGCCTGGTCTTCGCCAAACCCATAGGCATGTAGCGGCAGCTCGGTGTTAAACCGCACCTGCGCCCCAATCCCGCGCGGCAGGCACATTTCGGCGAGTGCCACCAGCAACCCACCATCCGACAAATCATGGCACGCTGAAACCAACCGTCCATCCGCAATCAACCCGCGCACGAAATCGCCATGTTTCTTCTCCACCGCCAAATCCACCGGCGGCGGCGCACCATCCTCGCGCCCCAAAATCTCACGCAGATAAAGCGAGGAACCCAAATGCCCCACCGTCTCCCCAATCAGTAAAATACTATGCCCCACTTCCGTAAACGCACTCCCCACGCGCTTACCCGCATCGCGCAGCAGGCCAATGCCACCCACCGCCGGCGTCGGCTGCACGCCCTGCCCATGCGTTTCGTTATAAAGCGACACATTGCCCGACACGACCGGATAGCTAAGCACCCGGCACGCTTCCGCCATACCATTAATCGCGCCCACAATCTGCCCCATAATCTCTGGCTTCTGCGGGTTGCCGAAATTGAGGCAATCGGTGATCGCAAGCGGCTCCGCACCCACCGCCGTCAAATTCCGCCAGCTTTCCGCCACGGCTTGTTTCCCGCCCATCGCTGGGTCCGCATACACATAGCGCGGCGTGCAATCCGTCGTGATCGCAAGCGCCTTGCTGGTGCCATGAATCCGCACCACCGCCGCATCCCCACCGGGCCGCGCGAGCGTGTCGTTCATCACCATGTGATCATACTGCGTGTAAATCCACCGCTTGCTCGCGATGTCGGGCGAGGCCATCAGCGCTGCGAGCGACTGTCCCAAATCCCGCGCCTCCACCGCCTCCGGCGCAATCACCACCCGCGCGGGTGTGAGCGTATAGGGCCGGTCATATTTTGGCGCTTCATCCGATAGCGGCGCGACCGGAATATCGCACACGATCTCATCCCCCATCGTCAACACCATCCGCCCCGTATCGGTCAGTTTCCCGATCACCGCGCACGCCAAGCCCCATTTTTTCATGATGCCGTAAGCGACATCTTCCCGCCCCGGCTTCACCACCATCAACATACGCTCCTGCGATTCCGAGAGCATAATCTCATACGGCGTCATCGCCATTTCGCGCACCGGCACCTGGTCGAGATGCAGCGTAATCCCAAGCTCGCCCTTACTCGCCATTTCGAGGCTCGAACATGTCAGCCCCGCCGCACCCATATCCTGAATCGCCACGATCGCATCCGTCGCCATCAATTCCAAACACGCCTCGATCAGTAGCTTCTCCGTGAACGGATCGCCCACTTGCACCGTCGGCCGTTTTTCTTCCGATTTCTCATCAAACTCCGCGCTCGCCATCGTCGCGCCATGAATCCCATCCCGCCCCGTCTTCGCACCGAAATAAATCACCGCATTCCCAACGCCGGATGCCTTGGCATAAAAAATCTTATCCGCATCCGCCAAGCCAACCGCCATCGCATTGACGAGCGGGTTGCCATTATACGACGCATGAAAAATCGCTTCACCGCCCACAGTCGGCACACCAACGCAATTGCCATAATGCGCGATACCCGCCACCACGCCATTTACAATATGCCGCGTTTTTGCATTCTCCGGCGCGCCGAAGCGCAGCGCATTCATCAACGCAATCGGCCGCGCGCCCATGGTGAACACATCGCGCAGAATGCCACCAACACCCGTCGCCGCGCCCTGGAACGGCTCGATGAAACTCGGATGGTTATGCGATTCCATTTTAAAAATCACCGCTTGCCCATCGCCAATATCAACCACGCCCGCATTTTCCCCCGGCCCACAAATCACTTGCGGCCCAGTGGTCGGAAAGGTCGATAGCCACTTGCGCGTGGTTTTGTATGAGCAATGCTCGCTCCACATCACCGAGAAAATCCCGAGCTCCACCAAATTCGGCGTCCGCCCCAAAATATCGACTACCCGCTCATACTCATCATGCGTGAGCCCATGCGCCTCGATGATTTCTTTGGTGATCACAGGAACAGTAGAAACTTTCGCGGCAGCAGGCATAACACATCGCAGTTAGGGGTGAATGCGCTAGACCTACAATGAAAAATCACGCCATTCCAGCCCTAATTCCTCCTTTGCCAAATCGCTTATTTGCTGTAGAGAAACCTCATGCGCACCCTTCTCCGTCTCCTGATTTTCTGGGCCCTGATGGCCCCGGTTTTCTATTTCCTTATCCTGCCGATGCTGATGGACCGCCTCAACACCCGCGCCCGCGCGCAAAGTTTTGATGCCTGCATCGCCCAGCTGCAAAAGGAAGGCATTTATGGCCCCCCACCCGCCCTCATCAAACAGGAACAAGCCGAACATTACTGCCATTGTGTCGCTGACGGCTTGACATTAGAACGGGCCGACCTACCTGCCCTTGCACAACACAAACAACCTGACCGCCTCACCAACGCGATGAAACCGGTGGTCGAGGGCTGTAATAAGGAGCTGCAAGAAAGCCTCAACGCCATCATCAACGGTGCCCCAGCCCCCACTTCCGGCCGCGCGGCGGATGGTACCGAGGTGATCTATTTTAACACCCCCGTCGAAGTAAGGACCGTGCAATGACCGAGAACCCAGCATTCGCCCAAATCGAAGCCGACATTAACAGCAACGACGTCGTGCTTTACATGAAAGGCAGCAAAAAGCTCCCCCAATGCGGCTTCAGCGCGACGGTTGCCGCCGTGCTCGAGCGTCTCGGCATCAGTGACTATAAAGACATCAACGTCCTCGCCGACCAGGAAATCCGCGAAGGCATCAAAGCCTACAGCGACTGGCCCACCATCCCCCAACTCTACATCAAAGGCGAATTCATCGGCGGCTGCGATATCGTGCGGGATATGTACCAGAGCGGTGAGCTGCAAGCGCTGCTGAAGGAAAAGGGGATTGCGTTTAAGGATGAGCGCGCAGCCTAGCGACTAGGCACGACGCCCCACTTCAAGCCCCCATGTCCCGCGTCCATTCTCACGCTTAATCCATGTTTCCGGGCCATCGCGCCGCTGGCTGCTGAAATAGCTATACATCGTCAGCATGCCATTCATGATATCACTCGGCAGGTCGAGCTTAGGCAGCGGCTTTTCCTGGAAAGTGGTACGCGCGTTGATCAAGCGCACATGGTGATCGAGATGATATTCGTGGATGGTTCCTAGATCCCCATAGACAGGCTTTCCAGTATGCGCCGCCTCTGCCGCCATCGAACCGGAATCCAGCGCAACAATAGTATCTGCCTCTGCTAAAAACCGGTAATAAGCGTTGGGAACTGACGCATAGGCGCGATCATTGGGGAAGTAAAATTCAGCGTCCATTATAAAATGTTCTTTGGCAAGCCCTTTCCTCAGCAGTCGCACGTCCCGAACAGGTAATGAGAAGATGGATATGATGCTGCTCGGCATATGCTTTGACGTGATCGATCTGACTGCGGATATTATACCGTCCCCCAAATGGCTCTCCCAACAGCAACACCATCGTGGGTCGATGATCATTTCGCCTCGCCGCTTCCTGGCACGCTTGCGCATAAAGCGCTGCATCGAACTTACAATTTTCAATCGGGATAAGATGAAGATTGCGGCTTCCTCTCGTATAATGATCCGTCCTTGGGTGGCCACCATTATGATTGAACCAGTGCTGTGTCGTGATGAACGCATGCGGCTCAGCGACTAACCTTGGCAAGTCAAAACCGCACACCCACATCGTCTCGGGCACTATCTTTTGAAAAGGAATCGAACCCACATCCTGCGTGAAAATAATGTCCGGCGGATTTTTTTGAATACGTCTGGAAATCGATGCTCTCCAGCTTCTTGCAGATGCCGCATCTTTATGCTGCACACCCTCATCATCAATCACATCCACCACAATGCCTTGCGCCGCCATGCGCTTGGCAAATTGTTGCGCAAGCGTATGCCGCCGCGACTGCTGCGAGTTCAGCACCACTGCAACATGCTTCGGCAGTATGATCGGTTTCGATAGGCCATAGCTATTATTCATAAGAAAAGAGTAGCAAGGCCTTATGACAAAATGATGACAAAACAGGGAGAAAGGTAACTTTTTGTCAGTATTTTACTCCCGCCTCTTCTCGCCCTTGCCCTTCTCCTTCGCCGCCCCCAACGCCGGGCTCACATTCGCTGAAATCTCGCCCAGCTCCCGCTTATCCGCTAACTGTGTCTGAATCCCGAAATTCGCGAGTTCTTGGCCGAGGTTTTTGACCTTGCCCTCCAGCATCGGCCGCGCGAGGAATGCCATGCGGATTTTGCGCAACGTCTCCTCGCTCATGATCCAGGCGAGCCACTGCATGAACATGTTCCGCTGCCGCACCACCTCCACCCGCTTTTGCGCCTCGAGATGCTTATCGAGTTCTTTTTCCTTCTCCGCCGCCCGCGCGCGCAGCATTTCGCGCAGCTTCTCAACAATCGCCACCCGCACCTGCTCCGTTGCCCCTTCGAGGAGTTCAGCGAGCATAATGTCACAATCCTCTTGCCCAGCCGCCATTGCCGCAATCAACGCCTCAATCTGCGGCATAAAGTCGCGCAGAAGTTCGTCCATGTCAGAAGGTTTGATGGTGGGGAGTTGGGCCATATGGGATTCAGTATTCAGGATTCGAGATTCGGTGACCAGTAAAATCCCTGCAAAAAAGAAAGGCCCCGGTTTCCCGAGGCCTTCCCTGAATCCAAAATCCCAAATCCTGATTAGCGCGAGTAAAACTCGACTACCAGGTTCGGTTCCATCTTCACCGGATATGGCACATCGGCCAGTTTCGGTGCGCGGGTGTAGGTTGCTTTCATGGCTTTGTCGTCCATGTCGATGTAATCCGGCACATCACGCTCCGGCGATGCCACCGCTTCAAGTACCAACGCGAGTTGCTTCGAGCTTTCTTTCAGCTCAACCACATCGCCTTCTTTCACTTGATAGCTCGGAATGTTCACGCGCTTGCCGTTCACTTTCACATGGCCATGGTTCACGAACTGGCGTGCCGCGAACACCGTCGGCACCACGCACATGCGGTAAATCACTGCATCCAAACGGCTCTCGAGCAACGCAACCAAGTTCTCCGAGCTGTCGCCTTTCATGCGGCGTGCTTCGGTGTAGAGGTTGAAGAACTGCTTCTCAGTGAGGTTCCCGTAGTAGGATTTCAGCTTCTGCTTCGCGCGCAGCTGCTGGCCATAATCCGAGATTTTCTTTTTCACCTGACCATGCTGGCCAGGGCCGTACGAACGGCGGTTAACAGGGTCTTTCGCGCGGCCCCAGAGGCTTTCACCCAGGCGGCGGGAAATCTTATACTTCACGGCATGACGTTTCGACATGACCAACTCCTTTGCAACATATCTAGCGCCGCTTGGCAGCCTTCGCTGCGGCGCGACGTTAAACGATTCCTATTCCCACAATGGGCCGAAGCCCGCGAACCTTCGAGGAGAGGGGAATATGCGCTCCGGCCCCAAAGGAGCGGGGAACATAGCGATGGATGAGGGGGAGTCAAGAGTTTTCAGGTCTTAACCAGCTAAAAACCTAACAAATCAGCCAAATAACAGGATTAAAGCGAGGCAACCGTCGTGGTATCCACCGGCGTGGCGCTCGTCTCGGGCGCCGCAGCCGGGCGCACGCGCGCGGCAAAACTAGCAGCTTGCTCGGGGTTGGCGGAACTGTCGCGCATCAGTGAATTCATCCGAGCCAAATCCGGATCATCCGACGAAATTTGACCTCCACGCTGCGCTGCCGCTTGCAATTGCTGCGTATACGCCATCTGATTCATCAAGTCCGCTTGCGTGCTTGCCTCACGGTGATGGCGCACAATTTTGCCAACCAACATGCCGCCACCAAGCACAGTCGCGCCAGCGGCTAACACAGGCGCGCGGCTAAAAGCAGCATTGACGATTTTAAGCGGGATATTCACCCCATGCGAAAGCCAAACGATCGGGCGCGAAACTGTCCAAACCGTCGCCCGCCCAATGCGCGAGGAACCCGAAACAACACCGCTGAGCGACTCACCCAGCGAACCAAACGATTTGCCAAAATTCTCAGCAAGCGTTGTCGCCGTTTGCTTTACCGGAGCCCATGCCTGAGGAATTGTTTTCGCCATCGTCAGTTACCTCTATGCAAGCTGCAGTCCGCGATCTGCAATCACGCCATCGCGTTGCACATTGCTAATGCTGCTACCAGCGGGATTCATCATATCGCCCTGCGGCGGGAAGTTATATTTCGGACGCGCATCGACCGGCGCAGCGTTCATCGCCATTGCCTGTGCCTGCATCGCGGATACTTGTGCCTGCAACGTATTCGCCGCACCCTGCTCCTGGCTAACGCGCCCAGCACCACGGCTAGCACCCTTAGCAAGACCAAAGATTGCACCAAGGCCAGCAATGGCCGGGATCACTGTTGTGATGGCTGCCAAACTAACAACCGCCCCTATACCTGTGAAGACCGCTGCCCAACCCACCGCAGAGAGTGCACCAGTAGCAATAGCACCCGCAGTCATTGTGGACCCAACAGCAGTCGCACCAGCCAATAAGGTGGAAACATTCCAATAAAGAGCGGTAAGCCCAAATAATCCACCCGTAATGACTGGCAGCGCAAGCGCTCCGCCTAACATTCCCTTCAGCCCACTGCTGCCTGCTTCTGCGGCGACAGTGCCCGTAGCACTCAGAACCCCATGGTCCACCGGTGTTGGCATTTCGTTTTGCATAACATCTACCTTCAAGGCTTATTACCTACTGTGCAGAATAGCATGATGGTTTGGCAATAAGTGTGAAGCTTTTGTGACAATTGACAGATGCAAGTTAGCGGCTATGCCGCTTGCATGAGCCTAATGCCTTCTCCGCCGAAAGCGCACATCATTAACCATATAATATATTGAATTATATAATCTTATTGATTTCGTCTTGGGGGCTGCGCCGCCGCTGGCACCACCGGCGTCGGATTCGGTGCGCCCGGCAAACTGACTCCACCATGGGTGAGCACCCCAATCGCTGCCACCACCCCCGCCGCCGTGAGGCCCAGACCACCCACCGCCGCCGCGAGATTGTCGGATGACCCAACACCTTCCGCCGCACCGCCGATGCCATTCACCGTCGCCGCGCCGCCTAAGCCAAGCAGCATATTCTTTTTAATCATCTCAAACTCATTACCCGGCTTCGCCATTTCCCGGCGCTGGTCCCGCTCCCACGCCTCGCCCATGATGGATTTGCCAATCGACAACCAATATTGCGGCAGCAAAAACTGCACCGCCGTCAATAGCCCGCCACCCACTGCTGCTTTAATCAGCGTATCAAACGTCAGGATCCCACGAATCGCGCTCCAGCCCGTGCCGAGCGCGCCTTTCGCTCCCTCCACCGGCGCCCGCGTAACGCCGCCGATCAAACTTTTTAGCCACTCTGTAATTGTCTCACCCATAACCTACCGCATCCATCCGCCATGGCCGCCCATTACGCGATCTTGCCAACTATGGCTGGCGACTTCTTCTCGCAATTCCCGTTGCTGCTGCTGCACCCGATCGAGCATATAGTAACTGCTCTGTTGCGCCCGATAGGGGTCGCGATAATCCGCAGGGGCTGCCGGCTTCACCGTTTTCGCCTTCTCGCGCACAATCAAATCATCCGCATATTTTTCGGCACGATATTGCCGGCCAACGCCATGAATGCCACCCGCGACCAATCCGCCCACCGCACCAATCGCCGCACCGCTCGCAAATCCCATCACACCCATCATCAGCGCCGGGTAAAGCAGCGAACCGACACCACCAGTCATCAGGCCGATACCAATGGTCGCGAGCACACCAACCCACATCCCACGCTTCGCCCATTGCGCAGTGCCATCAAGCGCGCCCTCGACTGAGCCCTTGAGAAATCCACCCAAATAACGAAACGGCTTCCAAATCCGGCTACCTTTTTTGCCGGCAAGCGCCATGGCCTCGTTCGCGCGCTTCTCAGGCGCGATCTCAGGCTTCGGTGCAGGTGCGGCCGGAGCCGCGGATGGTTTTGGTGTAGCCATAGTTTTTTCCACTTTCCACTATAGCCGATCCGCCCATTAACCTTCGTGAAGCTTTTGTGACAATTGCCTGACCCTTTTACCTCTCCCATCGGGAGAGGTCTGCGAGTTCTTACGAGCAGGGTGAGGGCCTACTAGCGTCCGAGAGCCCTCACCCTAAATTCGAAGACGAATTTAGACCTCTCCCGATGGGAGAGGTTCATCCACCCCTGAGCACCCGAATAATCCCCCGCCAGGTCGCCACTTCCTGCGCGCTCATCCCCGCGCGTACCAGCGTGGTACGAATGTTGCGCCACATGATTTCCTTCTTCTCTGGCACCCGCCAGAAGTTGACGCTATCGAGCTCGCCCTCAAGCTGGCCGAACAAACCGTCGAGCTGGTCGCGCGTGGCCGCCTCCGCACTCCTTCTCCCCTCGGGGGAGAAGGATGGGATGAGGGGGTTATCCACTGGCGAAAAGGGGGTGAGCACCCTCACCGGCCCTCTCCCGGGGGGAGAGGGAGCTTGCGCTATCAGCCATTCATAACAAACAATCACCACCGCCTGCGCGACATTGAGCGACGGATATTCCGGCGCCACCGGAATCGTCACCACCGCATTACGAGCATCACATCGTCATTCTCCAGCCCCGTGCGCTCCGGCCCGAACAGGATCGCGCAGCGCTCACCCTGCGCCACGCGCGCCGCCATCTGCCGCATCGCCTCACGCACCTCAAGCACCGGCAACTGCATCGCCCGCGCGCGCGAGGTGGTGGCGAGCACAAACTGGCAATCCGCCACCGCCGCCTTCGTCTCCGCATAAATCGCCGCATCGTCGATAATCGGCAGTGCCTTCCCGGCCATATCGCTCGCCTTCGGGTTCGGCCACCCATCCCGCGGCGCGACGAGGCGCAAATTGCCGAGGCCAAAGTTAGCCATCGCGCGTGCAGCCGCGCCAATGTTTTCGCCCATTTGGGGGCGGACGAGGATGATGGAGGGGAGAATTGTCATCGAATCTTCATACTTAAAAAGTGAACTATTACTTATAAGACATCCATAAACTCATGCGAGGATGCCATGGACGACTTAGCGACTACTACCACAACCGCACCATTTTCCGATTCCGAAATTGAAGCGATAAAGAAGCATGTGCTAACGGTTTATAAAAAAGCATATGATGTCCATGAAAAGAAGACTCAAAACACCGCCAATCGCGTTGAGAAGCTAGATTATGATTATCACAATCAACCACTTCAAAATATAGAAATACGTGATTTACATAGCGCGATAATCCGTGGCGTTTTTTCTCAACTAGCTGGTAGCAGTTCTATGAGTTGGGAAGTAATTGAGCTTCTCAGTGATAGGGATAGCGGCGGTTATCAGCTTTGTCTTCATAATCGTGCCGGAGCCAACCAAACACCACTACCAACTCCAGAAATGTTCGAAACTGCATTGCAGAGTTTTGATATACAATTGCTAAGCGATCATCACAGTATGAGAGCAATTCTGGCCAATTCTGAAATTAGACATAGAACAGTATTTGACCCATTCGCGCCCGATACATGGGTTGGAAGTTTTATCGCAAGTCGATATGTGCTTGCAAACGAGGGCAAAGGAGCTATCGGCTAACCCTTCACCCGCTTCTTCATCAAATGATAAGAAATCGCATCATACA
>JBGAJE010000057.1:0-10184 GCA_044225085.1 Rickettsiales bacterium
CCACCGCCATGTTCTTCGGGAGAAGGGGGTACTGGGCAGTTGCCAACGCAGGTATAGGTTCCATTCGGGCAGTAATTGTCGCCACACCCGCCCACGGGTTCCGTGTAAGTACAGGTGCATGGTGTCGTATCGCAGGTGCTATTCACGATCGAGAGGCTGCCAGCAGTACAAGCAACCGTCGCGTTACCGCTGTAACCGGCCGATGTATCCGCATTCGTGATCGTTAGAACCTGTGCATTAACAGTATTGCCCACATTGGCACTGCAATGCCCACTACCCCACGTAACCGTCTGCGCGCTGCAGGGGGGAACAGCCGTACATGTATCGCTCGTTTTGGTATAGACACCGCTGGAGCAGGTCACGTTGGCAGAGCCGGTGAACCCACCCGCACCATTAGGAATCGTCAAGGATGTGCCATCGTTACCAGCAGGCGCGGAACCGGTACAACCCGCACCCCAGCTAAAGCTCGTCGCAGGGCAGGGGGTGGATGGTGGGGCACAGGTATTAGCACCGATCGTGTAAGTGCCGGTCGCGCCGTTACAAACAACATCCGCCGTGCCGATATAACCCGCGGCCGTATTATAAGCCGTGAAGGCTTGCGTATCGACCGTTTGAGGCAAGGCTTGGCTGCAATTGCCACCACCCCACGTCACCGTTTGCGGTCCGCAGCCCGGCCGGCACACTTGCCATACACCATCAAGGAAGGGCGTATAATTGGGCGGGGTATAAGTATAGCGTTGGCCAGTAGCAGAGAAAGTTTGTGGTAAAGTGCTGACGGTTGCAGGGTTAGGATAAGCCGGATAAGCCGTTATAGTCGCATTTTTCACGATACTATATTCATATTTCCATGCCGGGTCCAAATTAGCAGTGCAGGTAGCCTTATCGACAACCAGCTCATTCGCATAGATATGCGATACCCAGTACGTCGCCACCTGATAAGGTGTCTCTACACCGGCAATACAATGACTCACGGCCCCATACCCATGCGCCCCATCGGGAATGGTCGTATCAATCAACGTACCCGCATAGCAGGAACCCACCGGCATCCCCTTATACCCATCGGAAGGTTGGCTGCACCAATCACCCGCGTTACACCGAATGAGGCCTACCGGGCATGGCACCATTGTGAGAACGGTCGCCATATCGAGCGTACAAGGTTTCTCACCATAAATAACGACATCATCGAAAAACTTCTCCGGGTGCGCCGGATCATCCGTCGTGCTCAAAGAAGACGCAAAAATTTCCGAGTTGGTCGTATCGCAATTCTCGATGTCCGTATGCAGATCGGTTGCATAAGTGGCGTTACAATTGATTTTGGGCCCGCTGTAATTGCGCGGTGAGGCGCCGACCCCATTGGCACCATGGCTGATGACGGCGAACGCCGCCCGTTGCGAAATCATCGGTGGGTTAGCTTGGCGCACGCCAGTGGCAACTTTAATGGTGCCGGTGTTTGTATCCGTGCCACCCGCGCCGAGCACAGGCGTCGTCATGCCCGCCGTCGTAGTCAGATTTTTCGTGACGATGTAGGTGAACTTGTTGCCCCAACAGTCTGCCGCATAAGAACTCGAAAGCCCGAGCGCCTGGAATGGCAATGCCCCGACATATTCGGTGCCGGGCGTCGTAATGTCGATATTGGCGAGGCTACCAGGCAGGACAGTCTCTTGACCATATTTCGGGCTGGTCACCCCTAAGCTACGACCTGCAGGCACCGGATAGCGCCGCTGACTATTGACGAAGTTATCCATCGCCGTTTGGATGGTGCGCATTTGCGCGCTGGTCGCGACATAACAGTTATCGCCGCCCTGGGTGGCCTGCATGCTAAAACTAACCACAAGCCCAACCACGACCAGCACCATGGCCAGCTCAATGAGCGTAAACCCTGCCGAAAACCGAGATCGCTGCCCTAGGCCCGTTAACATTTAGACCCCAAATCTTTTATCAATTAGTTAGCATTTTAACAGAAATGCACCTTTTTCACAAGTGCTAATTATTGCCGGTAAAAGGTAATAATATCATCAAAATACTTGTCTACACTGGCATTCACGTTCCCGAAAAAGGGAGCCTGGGTAAAATTAGCATCATTATTACAATTTTCGAAGCGAATAGCGGTAGAGGCGGTATTACACGGAATCTGGGCAGTAGTGGCTGATTTGGGATATCCGCCAATCTTGTCGCGCCCATAGCTAATAAGGATAAAATCAGGCCCCGCATAGCTAGGACCGGTAGCATAATTACTCGCGCCCGACGTGGCGAGTGCTTGCACCACCGGCCGCACGGTCGGACTCGATCCGCCCCGCGTAAGCTTCCGATTCACGATGTACATAATCCGATCCCCCCAGGGGTCGAATGCATCGTCAATAACGATGCCGTAGGGGGCCAATGCTTGCACCGGCACCATGCCACGAATGATTTCCGTGCTGCCCGTCAATATATCTATCCCCGGGTTATGATCCGCGGTTGAGCAATCAGGCAATGCCGGCGAGCCCCCATTATTCACCTCATCTCCAAACGGGCTATGGCCGAATCCGTCCACATCCGAAGGCAAGGTGTTAAGCAGTGCTGGGCACGGGTAAAAACTATGCGTCGCGCGATACTGTAAAATGGCGCCAGCCAGCATACGTAATTTATCGCTAGCGACACCGTTCATGGTCACTTGCCGCGTGTTGGTATTGTTCTCGATCACCACGGCCAGCACTACGGAAAAGGCGACGAACAATGCGGCCATCACGACTAACGTAAAACCCGCTTGCTGAGTATGTGCTGCGCGATGGATCACGGACACCTCACATAATTTGCACCGACCGGACCGCTCCAATAACAACTCGCTTTACCTACATCGGTGCAGTTTGGCACCGAGATATCCATGACCTTTTTGCATAAAACTTCGCGTGAGCCACTTGCCATACCGGTCGGGAATGTATGTGCCGCATCACACGGCACGCACCAAGATTCGCAGCCGGCTGGGCAGCTCGTATAAAGGTCCGGACTAACCACGGCACGCACCAGGGCATTGCTACCCCAAACGACGTAATCATCAAAATAATGATCGGGGTTCATATCCGGATCATCCTCATACAAGGTATCATAAAAAACCAGCGGCCCAGATATCTGAGAAGGGGGAATAATAGCGACAGTGCCATCATCGCAATTCTCAATATCGTTACAGCTAGTCGGCCCCGCATTGCTGGCACAGGGTGGTGACGATGTTGTGACGGCGGTCGGGAAACACACGTTATTTGTCGGCACGCTCCCAGCATTCATCGGGAAGGCGCCACGCCCGTCAGGTCCATGACTTATGACCACATACGTCGCGCCATAGCCAGGAGCAAACGCTGGCGGCACAATCGTGCGATTAACTTGAGTAGTAATCGGATAATGGATGCCTGGTGCAGCAGCACGATCTCCCATCATGACGGTAAGTACCCCATCTTGCTCGGCATAGCTTCTGAAATCACCCGTATGCGGCGCGCTCACCGCATAGGTGAGCTTATCACCCCAGGCATCGCCCGCATAATTATCCGGCAATCCAAGGGTGCGCGTTGGCACACCGCCAATGAACGCCTGATGCGCCGGTGCATAGCTGACTGCATCTTGTACCATCCGGACTCCCGGCGCATTTTGTCCGCACAATAAAGCCGTTGGGTTTGCAATGTCATAGGCAGCGATACGCTTCTCAACGCCGAAATTCGGATCATTTGGCAATAACGAGCGATCAGAGGGACACGGCAAATAGCCATTGGCTTTGGCATAATTATCAAGCGCGGTTTTTATGGCCGCCATCCGTTCCTGCGTCGTCACCCGGTCCGCCGCTTTAAGTGCGCCCCCACCAAGTGTCATACCGAATCCGACCACAATCGCGATGATGCCAAGCACCACGGAAAGCTCGAGCAAACTAAAGCCGCTGCGCCGGGACGAGATGGCTGAAGCGTGCATCATAATTGCGACCTCGTGCGCCAAATGATGCGGTCGTCGAAATAATTTTTCGTCGCATTATAGCCATTATTGATACTCGGCTTATCGTAGAGCACGTTCGGTGCTACCGTTAGTGTTGGGTCCAGCGGATTACCCGTTGCGGGGTTCGTGTTATCATAGGTCGAGATACAATTCTGCGAGTCAACGTAATTATTGAAATTCGTGCTAGCAACACAAGGCCGCACCAACGTGCCGTTGCGTGAATAAGCGCCGCGTTGATCGGCGCCGTTGCTGAAGACCGCATAAGCGGCGCCTGTATTCGTCGTGAAGTCCGTCGTCACTGCCGCAACCACACTACAGAAAGACCCGCCCGTGCCGCAGGTATTTCCCGTTAGCGTCAACTGCCCCGTATGGATCTCAATACCGCCAATGCCTGCTAACTGTGCTTGACCGGCAGTCATCGGAACTCCCGGCGGCGGTGGCACAAATCCAAACTGGAATACTCCCGAACCTGCTTGCGTAAAATTGTAAGTCACAAAATAATTGATTTTATCTCCAAACCCATCAAGTGAAGCACTCATCGGTAAATTCAGTGTACGAAATGGCAGCGCACCTGCGAGAACACCCCCACCAGGCGTGCCGAACGGGGGGCCGCCGAGATTGCGAAGTGTACCAGGAATAGCGAGTGCGGCACTGCAATCCTCAAACCCATAATTTTTGGATGGATCCATGGGCCCAAGCGTCCGATTTGCAGGACAGGGCAGGCGACCATAGATTTGGAAGAATTGCCTCAGAGCGGTGTCGGCATTCGCAAGTGTCGTATCCGTCAGCGTATAGGCATTGCGATTGACGTAGTTTGCGCTGATCTCAAGCCCCATCGCCGCGATGACGCTCAAAATAGTCACCACAATCGAAAGTTCCATCAGACTAAAGCCGAGGCGAAAACGGAACATGGGTGAGCGGGGATGGCGATGCATAACGGGAGTATAGCAGGATAGATTTAACAGTTGGTTAATCCCGACCGCCATCCATCCATTCGCATCGCTTCCGTGCCTCAGTGAGGTTTTTTTGCTACGGCCACCATTCCGCCAATCCAGGCTATGTACTTGTTCTCTTTGACTGAATGGGGCCGATATGCCAATGCTACGCCCACGGGGGGTTAGCTCAGTGGTTAGAGCAGGGCGCTCATAACGCCTTGGTCGTGGGTTCAAATCCCTCACCCCCCACCAGGCTTCGCCTGGCAGGCCATGATTACCTCGACCGGCAAAAATCCCGAATCGTGTCGAGCATATAGTCAATCGCATCCGCGCTGAGGCCCGGATAGACGCCGATCCAGAAGGTGCGGTTCATCACGATGTCGCTGTTGGTCATCTCGCCGATGACCCGCATCGGGCGGTCGAGCATATAGGGCTGCCGCAGCAAATTGCCGCCGAACAACAGACGCGTGCCGATGCGTTTTTCGTTGAGATGGATGAGCAACTCCTCGCGCGTGAACGGCGCACCGTCGCGCACCGTCAGCGTAAATCCAAACCAGGATGGATCGCTATGTTCCGTCGGCTCGGGCAGAATGAAAAATTCCTCGAGCGGCTTCATGCCCTCTCTCAGCAGCGCCCAGTTATGGCGACGTGCGGCGATGAACTTGGTGAGTTTATCAAGCTGCGAGCACCCGACGGCGGCCTGCATGTCGGTGATCTTAAGATTATAGCCGAGATGCGAGTAGGTAAATTTGTGATCATACCCCTCCGGCAATTCGCCAAGCTGCCATTCAAACCGGCGGCCGCAGGTATTATCGGCGCCCGGCGCGCAATAGCAGTCGCGGCCCCAATCACGGAAGGATTCAAGCGCACGTTTCAAAATGCTGCGGTCGGTGAACACCGCGCCACCTTCCCCCATCGTGATATGATGCGCGGGATAAAAACTCAGCGTACCAATATTGCCAAACGTGCCGACGGATTTGCCGCGATAAGTCGCGCCAAGCGCATCGCAGCAATCTTCCACCACCCAAAGATTATGCTTCTTCGCGAAGGCCATGATGGTGTTGAGATCGAACGGGTTGCCAAGTGTGTGGGCCAGCACAATCGCGCGCGTTTTTGGGCTCAACGCTTCTTCGAGTTTGCTCACATCCATATTGTAAGTCGGAATTTCAACATCGAGATACACTGGCACGAGGCCATTCATCAGAATCGGATTCACCGTCGTCGGAAACCCCGTCGCGCAGGTGATAACTTCATCCCCCGGTTTGAGCATCTTATCTTTCAGCAACGGGCTGGTGAGCGCCGTCACCGCAAGCAAGTTAGCGCTGGAGCCTGAGTTGCAAGTGAGCGCAAATTTCGTGCCGATAATGATTGAGAGCTTCTTTTCAAACGTCTCGTTAAACGGTCCTGTCGTCAGCCAGAAATCGAGTGCGGATTCAACCAACGAACACATATCCGCCGCGTCATACACTCGCCCATTCACAGGCGCACCAGATTGGCCGCGCACAAAAGGTTTAGGCGCATGTTCCGTGTCGGCATATTCCTTGACAAGGGCAAGAATGGCTTCGCGTTTGGCGGTGGCATTCGGGGATGACATGAGGACTCCTCGTAATCGTGATATCAGGCAGTGGGTCTACGCGCGGATGTAGAGGAAGCCCATACTTTCCACGGTGCGGCATTTGCTTCCCACAGCTGCTCAAGCTGATGTTTATCGCGCAGTGTATCCATGGGCTGCCAAAAACCATCATGCAGATAAGCTTCGAGCTCACCATTGGTCGCGAGATTCTCGAGCGGTTCACGCTCCCACAATGTTTCATCGGAAGCGATATAATCAAGCGCGCTCGGTTCGAGCACAAAAAACCCGCCATTGATATACCCGCCCTCACTCTTGGGCTTTTCCGCAAAATGCTGCACGCGCGTGCCAGCGAGATTTAACGCCCCAAACCGGGCCACCGGCTGAACGCCGCTAATGGTCGCCTTTTTGCCATGCGCCTTGTGAAAGGCAAGTTGAGCAGCGATGTCGATATTGCCCACCCCGTCGCCATACGTCATGAAGAATGGCATATTCGGTTCCAGATAGTGCCGAATGCGAGCGAGTCGTCCGCCGGTCTGAGTCGCTTCGCCAGTGTCCGCCAGCGTTACTTTCCAATCTTCGGCATATTTGTTGTGAATGGTAACCTTCCCCGCACCGTCAATCGTAATATCGGAATTGAGCGTGCTGTAATTTAGGAAATACTCCTTAATCATGTGCCCCTTATAGCCCAAGCAGATGATGAAATCATTCACCCCATAATGATTATAGATTTTCATAATGTGCCATAAAATCGGCTTCCCACCGATTTCGACCATCGGCTTCGGCCGGGTACTGGTTTCTTCGGCCAGCCGTGTGCCGAGGCCCCCGGCGAGAATCACTGCTTTCATGCCATTCATGGCGTTCCCCTTGTTATTTAGCGACACAGGATGATTCCGGCGGCCAGACAAAATATTCCGGCAACCCGGCGATATAATTGCGTACGAGGTTGAGTCGCAACGTATCCGCTACCTCGATGAAGTAATTGACGACGCTTGCTTCCGTACAAACCTCCGCGAATCGTTTGCTCGTCGCCGCGCCGATTTCCACATAGCGTTTCGGATGCGCCAAAACATCCGCAACTTTTTCGCGCAGCACGTCTTTGTCGAACGTATAGGCGAATTCCGCATCCTCGCCAAATAACTCAGTGACGCCTTTCTGTTTATTCGTCAGGCATAATGTATGTAACCCCCAGGTGCGCACCGGCCGATCATGCCAGCCATAATCCGTATTGGGCGACATATCGATAACACCAAGCGATGATTTAATCAGCTCGCGCGAGGTTTGATAATCCACCCCGTGCGTGAAGGTACACTTCGTATTCGCGAAATTGAGATGTTCCCAATTCACACCCTGAATCTCGACAGGGAACTCGCTCAGCACCGAAGCGATCATGGTGCTCTTCGCCCGCCGCAAATAATCATCAAGCTGGCCGCAGAAGAAGAGACGCATCTTCCACATCTCCGTAATATCCCGTCCGCGCATGAGGAACCAATCGAGTACCATGCGATCAATATCCGGCGCATTCTCCGTCGCCATCCGCGCTACCAACGCGTCCGACATGTCCATCATCGCGGTATAAATGCTGTGTGGAAACTTGATCCGCCATAATTCGCGCAGCAGATTCGGATCATTGCCGTTTTTGAGGAAGTAGAGCTTACCCTGTTCCTTGGCTTTAAAATCCATCAACTCCAGCGGCTCGGGATCGAACAAATAGCTCGGCACCACACCAATCATCCCTTTCACGCCGGGAAACTTTTTGCGGTAGAGATAATGCTCTCGGAAGCAGTAAAGCGAGGCAAACCCAATGCCAGGATTGACGTGCCGGTCAAAGTAATAAGCCGGTGAGTCACCGTGCAAACCAATATAAGGCACCCCGGCCATATCCCAGAAATTGCGCGGCCCATCATCCGTATCAACCGAGAGATCTTTCGCGACGCCGATAAACCCAAGCACAAAATAAACATCGCGATTTTCCAGCGCCTCCGAGAGCGCTTCCATCGCACCCGACACCGAAAAATCCACGACGATTGATTCAAACCCATATCGCTCGAACGATGCCATCAGCAACCGCGCGACATTCTCAAAGACCGAGCCGCCAGTTCTACCGGTCAGAAAAATCACGGAACCCATGGGTATTCTCCTAATGAAGCCTGCATCTTTCCACGAAGAAGATTCGGCGCAACCTTATTTTTGATTTCCACAAGCGCCAGCATCAATCGGGATAGATCATGTATCATGGTTGCACTCGCCGCGGCATTGATGCATCTTCCGCACATATCATGAAGGGAGCATTCCATGGCAACCACACTCGCTGCCTCGCCCAAAACAGTGCTGGTACTCGGCAATCTCGGCTATATCGGACCGGTGCTGAGTAAGCATTTACGCCAGGCGTTTCCCGAAGCAGTGCTGATCGGTTTCGATACCGCCTTCTTTCAAGGCTGCCTGCTCGACCCGTACGATTCCGCCGAACATAGCATGCATCACCAGATCTATGGCGACATTCGCAACTTCCCCGCTGAGCTACTGCAAGGGGTTGATTGTGTCGTCGCTCTTGCCGCTATCTCGAATGACCCAATGGGCAAGCTATACGAACGCCCCACTCATGAAATCAACGCCGATGCCATCGTCGCCGTCGCCGCTCAGGCGAAGGCCGCGGGGGTACAGCGATTCATCTTCGCCTCGAGCTGTTCTGTCTATGGTGCGGGCGGCGATAAACCAAAAAACGAGCAATCCGAGGTCAACCCGCTCACCGCCTACGCCATCTCCAAAATCAATTGCGAGAAGGGCCTTGAGAAATTAGCAAGCGACCAATTTATCGTCAGCTGCCTGCGCTTCTCTACTGCCTGTGGCTACAGCCCGCGCCTACGGTTGGATCTTGTGTTAAACGATTTCGTCGCCAGCGCTTTTATGCACAAGCGTATCGACATATTGTCCGACGGCACCCCCTGGCGCCCGCTGATTGATGTGACAGATATGAGCCGCGCCATCGAATGGGCCGCCATCCGTGACCCTAAGCAAAGTGCTAACTTCCTGGCGATCAATGTCGGTGCCGAGGAATGGAACTACACGATCAAAGCGTTGGCCGATGCCGTCGCCGAGCATCTGGGTAACGTACAAGTAAGCTTCAACAAGGAGGCGCCACCCGATAAACGCTCTTACCGGGTCGACTTCTCGCTCTTTCGCAAGCTCGCGCCCAATCACCAGCCGCTCAAAACCTTACACCAAACGATCCAAGACCTGCTCGAAGGATTCAAAACCTCCGGCTTTGCCCAGGCCGATTTCCGTAATGGCCATTTGATTCGTTTCAACACACTTAAAACCCTCGCCAACCGTCATGCCATCAATGACGACCTGTACTGGACGAGCTAACCAATCTCGCAACCTGAAATTGTGACCGGCCTGTGTATAGTTTCCTTAAGCAACAGAATAATAGTGCGCCATTCGAGTCGTCACATTTTTACAACAGCATGATGTGCACAGGTGCAGGAATCGTCCTTGTCGCGAGAGGAATGGGGAGCTATCCATCAAAATACGTTATACGCAATAGAACATAACCCGCGCATCGTTGTGCGCGCAAAACCAGAGTGTAATAAATAAAAATGAATTTATTGGCGAAGCACATATATATAGCCCTGATGGTGTGTTTTGCCGTCACCATGATTGCGGCTAATGGTTGGGCAGCGCCGCCCACATCACTCCCCGGTGCAGCGGATGCAGCGCGCATT
>JBGAJE010000058.1:0-9792 GCA_044225085.1 Rickettsiales bacterium
GCGCGCGCGGATTTCTCCCGGGCCGATGTGCAAAAGCTCACCGACATGTTGAGCAAAATCGTTACCGATAACAGCGGCACGATCATCAAAACCGAATATTGGGGCCTGCGCACGCTCGCCTACAAAATCAACAAAATGGGCAAGGGTCACTATACCATGCTCGGCATCGAGGCCTCGCCGGCTGCGCTGAAAGAACTTGAGCGCAACATGGGCATCAACGAGGACATCATCCGCACGCTGACCGTGCGCGTTGATAAGATGGACGCAACCCCCACCGTGATGCTGCAAAGCAAATCCGGTGATTCCTACGAAGCAGCATAAGGAGAGATGCGATGAACTCAGGATTCAGCCCGCGCGGTGAGCGCAGTGAACGCCCGGCCGGTGGCCGCGGTGAAGGCCGTTCGTTCGGTGGTGGTGCCGGTGGCCGTGGCGGTGACGCTGCAGCCGGTGGCGACGCAGCCGGTGGCCGCAAAGTATTCTTCCGCCGCCGCAAATCGTGCCCCCTCACGGGCCCGAACGCGCCAGCCGTCGATTACAAAGACGTAAAACTTCTCGGCCGGTTTATTTCCGAGCGCGGCAAAATTTTGCCGAGCCGCATTACCGCCGTTTCCGCGAAAAAGCAGCGTGCGCTTAGCCAAGCCATCAAGCGCGCCCGCAACCTCGCTTTGTTGCCATACGTCGTACAGTCATAGGAGACGCATCATGGACGTGATTTTATTGGAACGTATCAGCCGCCTCGGTGGTGTTGGCGATGTGGTGAAAGTGAAGAACGGTTTCGCCCGTAACTTCCTCCTCCCGCAAAAGAAAGCACTTCGCGCGACCGACGATAACAAAAAAGTGTTCGAAGGCCGCCGTGCAGTGTTTGAAAAACAAAACGCTGAGAGCAAAGCCGCTGCCGAGAAAATCGCAGCGACGATGGGCAACCTCTCGGTCAGCATCATCCGCCAGGCGTCGGAAGACGGGAAGCTTTATGGCTCCGTTGCCGCACGCGATGTGGAAGTGGCGCTGGCTGAAGCCGGTCACAAAATCGAGCGTCGGAATATCGACCTCGCGACCGCGATCAAAAGCCTGGGCGTTTACGAAGCCACGGTTAACCTGCACCCGGAAGTGCATGTGAAGGTGAAAGTTCAAGTCGCCCGCAACGCCGAAGGCCTGCTCGCGCAGGAACTCGCCGCCAAGCCGGACGCCGAACAAGAAGCCCCGGAAGTAGAAGCAAACGACGAAGACGCCGCTTAGTATCTTTCCATATTCAAAAATAGAAAAGCCAGCTAGCAATAGCTGGCTTTTTTGTTTGAGGTAAGAATGTCAGAAGACTTACATGTTCTTATGTATCTTGATGTCTTGGGTTATGAAGACGCCATTAAAAATGACAATCAGGAAGATTTAGCCGCACTTCGATCAATTGTTGAAAAATTTGCAGCTAACAAAGTCTCTTATTTAGAGGAGCCCATACCTACTGAGATTGCTTCGTATGGCAATGTAACTGCTTATTCATACAGGCCCGCAATATCAAGCTTCTCTGATCACGTAGTAGTAAGTGCTCCCTTAATTCTAGGACAAACGAAAGGTAATAAACGTCATATTACCGCAATCCTCTTTTTTATGATTAGAATCCTACAAAAGTTTGCTTATGATGCTCTTTCCAAGGGATTTCTTATAAGGGGTGGCATTAGTTTAGGCCCCCTTGTTCATGATGAGCACATAGTTTTTGGTAAAGCTTTGGTGAACGCTGTTCGCATAGAAGAATCGGTAAGCTTTTATCCCAGAGTGGTGGTCTGTAATGAAATTATAGAATTATTGCGTGAGATTCCCGTTAATAACATTGAAGATTGGGATCTGAAGCAGTGTCGTGATGGTTTATTTTTTCTCGACTGGGCAGGTTCGGAATTCTGTGCCACAATTATAGAAGACTAAAATATCAAGGACACTAAAGACTGCATATTAAATGCACAGAATAAATTTGGGGATTTGATTGATTTAATACAAGAGCGCCTAAGTAAGTTAGACGATAATTCACGAGCGCAGGCAAAATGGGTTTGGATGCTTAATTATATGGAATCCGCTACCGGCAAGCTTAAAGAAAAGTGGAAACTCAAGCTCGCTTCGCTGGAAACTAAATCTGTTGCTTAGCATGTTGTTATCCACATCGCTCCCCCGCGCGGATGCAGCTTCATGTGCATAAACGAGATGGATGATAGCCGCCCGATTTTCTGTTAGTATGGTGATCGACCCAGAACAAAAATATCAGGCGAGCAATTTTCATGGCAACGGTTCTCGAGCATCCAACCCAAGCGCAAAAAACAGATGTGGCCAGTGCGCCCGCGAAAGAGGCGCCGAATAATTTGGAGGCGGAGCAGGCGCTGCTCGGCGCGATTCTCGCCAATAACGAAGCGCTCAACCATGTCGGCGCGTCGCTGATGCCGGAGGATTTTTACGCCGGCATCCACCAGCGGATTTTCAAAGCGATTCAGCAGTTTCATGACAAGGGGCTGATCGCCAACCCCGTCACCCTCAAGCACCATTTCGCAGGGGCGGAGGGCGTCGAAGACCAATATCTCGCCCGCCTCGTGGCGAGCGCCACCTCCATCATCAACATCCATGATTACGCCCGCATCATCCGCGACCTCGCGATGAAGCGGCGGCTGATCGGCATCGGCGAAAATGTGGTGGTCGAAGCCTTCAATCCGCAAAGCGAGATGGACGGCATCACGATGGTGGAAACCGCCGAGCAGCAGCTATTCAAACTCGCGACGGATGGGGACGGCGAAGGCGGATTCAAAGCCCTGAAATTCGCCGTAGTCGATGCGCTAAACCGCACCGAAAAAGCCTTCCAGCGCGATGGCGCAGTGGTCGGCGTCGATACCGGCTTTAAGGATCTCAACAAACTCCTCGGGGGCCTCCACCCATCCGATCTTCTCATTCTCGCAGGCCGACCAGCAATGGGGAAAACGGCACTAGTCACCACCATCGCCTGCAACGCCGCCAAAGCCATGGCGCTTGAAGATGCTGATGCAATGGAGCGCGGCGCTAAACCTCGCTCAGTCGGTTTCTTCTCGCTCGAGATGTCCGGCGAACAGCTTGCCATGCGTTTGCTCGCAGCAGCATGCGGCGTCAGCTCCAGCAAACTCCAACGCGGCGATTTAACGCAGGATGAGTTTCAAAATCTCGTCGCAAGCTCGAGTGAAATGGCAAGCCTGCCGCTGCATATTGACGACACGCCGGCGCTTTCCATTGCCGCGTTGCGTAGCCGTGCGCGCCGCTTAAAGCGCGTGCATAATGTGGCCCTCATTGTGGTGGATTACCTGCAGCTCGTGCGCCCATCGTCAAACAACAGCCAAACCAACCGCGTGCAGGAAGTGTCCGAGATTACCCAAGGGCTGAAAGCAATTGCGAAGGAACTCGACATTCCGGTGATCGCCCTGTCGCAGCTCAGCCGTGCGGTGGAGAGCCGCGAAGACAAACGCCCGCAACTGGCTGACCTGCGTGAATCCGGCTCCATCGAGCAAGACGCGGATATCGTGATGTTCGTCTTCCGCGAGGAATATTACATGCAGCGCCTGCAGCCGCGCGAGGGCACGCCCGAACATGCGGAATGGATGAATAAAATGGCCGCCGTGCATGGGCTGGCGGATGTGATCGTGGCGAAGCACCGGAATGGCCCGGTCGATACGGTCACCCTACAGTTCCAATCCGAACTCACGCGCTTCTTAGATCATGTGAAAGAAGATCATTTGCCGGAGCAGTATTATTAGGACCCGGGAAAGAATTCATTCGTTACTTCGGGATCTGGTTTAGCAAGCGTTTTGCATGGCCCCGCATCTAATGCATCATGATCTGCCTCTGTTAGATCTTGTCCCGGAGGCAAATGCTCGCGTAGTGTTTTGCCAGCAGCAACGCACTGTTTTATTTGTTCACTGGAAGTGACAACCTCTTGCAGATCTTTAGACATGCGATCAAATTTATCCGCTAGGTCTTCAAGCCCATGCTCGGCTTGCTGCACCGCCTTATAAGGATTGAGTTCCTTTTCTTTCTCTTCAGGGCCGGAAGACTGCGCCATAAATAACTCCTGCAAACATGCTGAGACTACCATATATACTCCTAAGAAACTGTTAATATTATAAATTTGAATCCGGGCATGCCCGGCGATAACTATTTGCTTTCCCTCGCGGATTCCCCTAAGCGCTTTCTCATGTTCACTGTCCCCACCCTCACCGTCTCCCTCCCTGCCATCGTCGCCAACTGGCAGTTGCTGCGCACGCGCTTCACTGGCGAGGAATGCGGCGCGGTGGTGAAAGCCAACGGCTACGGCCTCGGCGCCGTGCCGATTGCCGAGGCACTCGCCAAAGCTGGCTGCCATACCTTCTTCGTCGCCACGATTGATGAAGCCATCGAGCTGCGCGAAGCATTACCCGATGTGCGCATCCTCGTGCTCCATGGCGTGCAGAAGGGCGAAGAATTCGCCTTCGCCGCGCATCGCATCATCCCCATCCTAAGTTCGCATGAACAAATCAAGCGCTGGAAACCCATCGCCGCCGAGCATGTGCATGCGGTAAGCGCATTGCATCTGGATACCGCCATGGGCCGCCTCGGCCTGCAGCATGACGAGTTCATCGCATTGATGACAAAAAACCCAAAAGCACTCGAAGAATGCCGCGTGGGCCTGATGATGACCCATTTCGCCTGCGCGCCGGATGTGGAACATCCACTCAATCAGCAACAACTCGCGGCCTTCCGGACCTTGCTCGCTTACGCGCCCGGCATTCCCGTCAGCATGTGCAATTCAGGTGGGATTTTTCTCTCGCCAGAATACCACTTCAACCTCGCCCGCCCCGGCTGCTCGCTCTACGGCATCGCCCCGCAGGACGATACGCCCAACCCCATGCAACAAGTCGCGCAGTGGGATGCCCCCATCATCAGCACCCGGCTGCTTGAGCGCGCTCAATCCATCAGCTACGGCGCCAGCTACAACGCCGCCAAAGGCACACGCATCGCCACGGTAGCGACCGGCTACGCCGATGGTTATCTGCGTTACCTCTCCAACAAAGGCGTCGGGTATGTCGGCGAACACCAAGTCCCCCTCATCGGCCGGGTGACGATGGACATGATCTGCTTCGATGTCACCGCTGTGCCCGAATCACTCCTCCAGGAAGGCATGCCCATCACCTTGCTGGGCGACCGCGACGGCATCCGCGTTGATGAAGTGGCGGCATCCGCAAACTCTATTGGTTATGAATTTTTAACCCGCATCGGCACACGCGTGCAGCGGATATACCGCTAGCCCATCTCGCTATAGACACTACGCGCTGAACTCTGTAATGAATCCAGCATGGAAGTGATCCTAAGACATAATCCCGTCGCGACGATTGGCCGTGTTTTCTTACGGTTCCTATCTGCAGTGGGCCGTATTGCGCTATTCACCTGGAACATCCTGATTGAAGGCATTCGCCCGCCATATTACTTCACCCAATTCGGGCGGATGATCATTGAAATCGGCTATAATTCCCTGCCCGTGATTGGCCTCACTACCCTCTTCACCGGCGCGGCGCTCGCGCTACAAACCTATTCCGGCTTCTCACGTTTCTCGGCGGAAAGTTCGATTCCTATCGTCGTCGCTCTCGGCCTCACGCGTGAGCTTGGGCCCGTCATGGCTGGCCTCATGCTCGCTGGCCGCATCGGTGCCGCCTTCGCTGCTGAACTGGGCACGATGCGTGTAACGGAGCAAATCGATGCGTTGGTCACCCTTTCCACCAACCCCACCAAATACCTCCTCTTCCCACGCCTCCTCGCTGCCACCATCATGCTGCCATGCCTTGTGCTTGTGGGCGATATCATCGGCATTTTCGGCGGTTATGCGGTGAGCACCAAAGCACTCGGCTTCGCGCCAATTCCCTACATCAACAACACCTGGAACTACCTTAAGCTGTTCGATGTCACGAGCGGGCTGATGAAAGCTGCCGTCTTCGGTTTCATCGTCGCGCTGATGGGTTGCTATCACGGCTACCACTCCAAGGGCGGCGCGCAAGGCGTGGGCGCAGCCACCACCAACGCAGTCGTTTCCGCTTCGATCCTCATTCTTCTCGCCAACTACCTTCTCACCGAAATGTTCTTCTCCGTATGACCACACCAAAAATCAAACTGACGGATGTTCACAAGCGCTTCGGCAAAAAAGTCGTGCTTGATGGCGTGAATCTTGAAGTCGCGTCCGGCGAATCGCTCGTCATCATCGGCGGCTCCGGCTCCGGCAAATCGGTGACTATTAAAACCGTCCTCGGGCTCATTAAGCCGGACTCAGGTAAAATCGAAGTCGATGGCGAAGACGTCACCGGCCTCTCCTTCCGCCAGCGCGCACCGATGCTACAAAAATGCGGCATGTTATTCCAAGGCGGCGCCTTGTTTGATTCGCTTCCCGTCTGGCGCAACATCACTTTTGGCGCCGCGCAGCGCGGCCAAAAGCTGACCAATAAAGAAGCGCGCGAACTTGCAATTGAAAAGCTTGAAGCCGTCGGCCTTAAACCCGAAACGGCGGATCTACTTCCCTCCGAACTCTCCGGCGGCATGCAAAAACGCGTGGGCCTTGCACGTGCCATTGCTGCCAATCCTGAAATCATTTTCTTCGACGAACCGACGACGGGCCTCGACCCCATTATGGCCGATGTGATCAACGACCTCATCGTAAGCTGCGTCAAAAAACTCGGCTCCACTGCCATCACCATCACGCACGATATGGCCAGCGTCCGCAAAATCGCGAGCCGGGTGGCGATGATCTATCCACGGCCGCGCCGATGGGCCAATTACGAATGAAGCAAAACGGGCAGCCTAGCCCCGCGCACCGGGAACCGTAGCTCCGCGGTCTCCGCCTTTAAATCGTATCATCCCTACAAACTTAGCGATGGTCGCATGCGCAGTCTCCGCTAGCGCACTTAGTGTCCCAGGATTTGTGACATCGATATCGTCACGAAAAGGCAGGGCTTGCCCTTCCAGCACACCATGTTTGGCAAACTGCTCCTGAATGCGCGTTAACAGCGAACCGCCATCATTAAAACGATAGTTAGAATGGGTCTTATCCGCAACTTCTTGACTTGCGCCCGCCGCATTTTCCATCAGCAAATACGAGAGTGCATTACCTTGGCGGCATTTTAAAATCATGTCGCCAGTATAATTGCTGCCGCCGATAAAGATATTGATGCCGGGAATTTTACCTGGCCTTAAATTACCCCGCATGAATCGAATAATATTGTCAGGCACATTATCACGCGTGCCGCGCTGGGGCACCACCCAGCTAATAGACCGCGGCAAATCCGTAATATCTTCCGTAATCAAGGCGAGGACGCTGAACTTATTATGAGGATAGTTTTGGTTATGTTCCATAATCGCTTCGTCAAGCGCTGCCGTCACCCCTTCGCTTTTGCTACGCCCAACCACGAAATACGCTTTTTTCGGATCAACAGAAGCTACCAGCATATGCATCGCCTGACGAATTTCCTGTTGGGTTTTTCCGTCAATCTGCATGAATGAATCGCCCGAAGCACCCGCAATCAGAATGGGCATCTTACCATCAAACCGCTCTGGCAATTCCGGGTGAATCGGATCAAGCGCCTTCGGATCGATCAAGCTATTCACATGCTTGATATGCTCAGCCAGCCCTTGCAAAAATGCTTCATCGGGGTCGCGTCCCTCCTTGCCATAAAAATTTTGGTACGCGGTCGATTTTTTATCAAACGCTGTTTGCGCTTCACGGATGAACTTCTTTTCATTCGCCCGCAGCATTTCAACCAGCGTGAGAGCGGCACCGCACGAATATCTTGAATATTGTTATACGCAAGATTGGAAGACGGACAAAACTCCATCGAAACCAGAGGCGATTCAAGCGATGACAGTTCCGCAATCTTCTCGTCCAAACGCGGATCTTTCGCTTGTTTCACCGCATGCGCGATGCGCACGCGCACACCAAAATCGTCCGCGATTTTTACCGCTTCAGCCACGTTACCACTTTTTTTACCTGTCTCCCCCGCATGAATCCGGATTGTGAAATCGTGCTTAAAGTCCCAGCCATCCTCCGTGCGCAGTTCGGTGCCTTCCGGCGCACGCGCCCAATCCGCAATATGTGAAAGCGCCGCCGAAAAATCGCTCGTACTGTTGGATTCATATCCGAGCAAATCGACACCTGCGATCAAGGGGTGGCGCGCCGCATATTTAATTTTCTCAAGCTCAGCCATCACCTTCGCTGGGCCGTAGGAACGCGGCACCCCAATCAGAAACCGAAGCGTAACTCCTGTTTCCTGCTCCGCTTCCTTAACCGCTTCGATCATTTCCTTGAACCAAGTGGCCTGACCCTTAGCATCCAAATTCAGCATCGATGCAGTGGAAAGCTCGGCATATTTCACGCCATTTTGCTCATAATCCTGCGCAATGCGCATAATCATGTCTTTGGTCAGCGCTGGATTTTTCACGAGCGGATTCACGAACCGATAATACTGTCGGTCGAAATCGCTGAAGCTCAGCGTCATATCCTGCGCAACGCGCAGTTGATCTTGCAGTTGCTTTTGATGTTCCGGCGTCAACGCATTCAAAGGGATGACGTCGCACGGAGCATTCTGCGTTTCACAATCGAGTTTTGGTAGTTCATGCTCTAACGGCGAGAACCGCGCGCCACGGCCTTCTTTCTTTTTAATCTTGTTCTGCTCCTCTGCGGTGAGATCGATATGGAGCAACTGCAGCAACTCAACCGGGTAATCAAGTTCGCGATAGAGTGCCATATCCATCAAATCCACATTGCCGATCTGCGCAGAGGAATGCGTATGCAAATCGGTAATGGGTGCGTGGCGCGCCGGATCAAATCCCTTGAATAAACTCCGGGGCGTCGGCACATGATCTTGGCGAATATCGGACGTAGCTAACATCCGTAAATCATCCACCGTTAAACGCTCATGCGCGCGCGCAGGATCGAGCACAAAATCATCGCCTTCGGCCTGAAGAGTTAAAATCGGCTGCCCATAAAGAGTAAGGGTGAGCGTCTTTGCCTCGTCCGGAAATGTACCAGTAAATTTAAGTATATGCCCTTCCAAATGTGGCGTCGTCGAGCGCAATAGCTTGCCATCGACTAATAATTTAATACCCTCCTGGAAATGCCCCTGCTGCCCGCCTAAGTTAGATGGGTTTTCAAGTGTTTGTAAATCGATCGAGACCGTCACTTCATGGTTATACCCTTCACGATGGACCTCCACCGGAATTTGCTCATTATGATCCAGCGTCATGGGGGGGGTATGTAGCGCTTCTTGCATCATCTTTGTTCCTTGCATCTTATCTGCTTTACCCCCAAATAGTTACAGAATTATGAAGGAGAAGACCCATCGCCAAGCCTTCTAGCCATTATGTTTGCCAGTCCTGCGGGGCCGTAACCCATAAATGGGCCGGCAAATGCGAGTCCTGCGGAGCCTGGAATACCATTGTAGAAGAGTCGGTTAGCGCCACCCCCAAGGGTATGAAGCCGGGCAAAACCAAGGGCTTAGAAACCGCCTCCCTCGCCGAAGCCGTGCCAAGCCACGTACGCCAAACGACCGGCATCAGCGAACTCGACCGGGTGCTCGGCGGTGGACTCGTTGAAGGCTCAGCGATCCTGCTTGGCGGCGACCCTGGCATCGGCAAATCAACCCTATTACTCCAAGCCGCAGCCACTCTTGCCACCCGCGGGCGAAATGTTCTATATATCTCCGGTGAAGAATCGCTCGCACAAATCCAATTGCGCAGCCAACGGCTTGGCCTCACCGCATCACCCCTCACGCTTGCCACTGC
>JBGAJE010000059.1:0-9534 GCA_044225085.1 Rickettsiales bacterium
ATGCACGGGCACCATGCGCTCGAGCAGAGCGATGATATGCTTGATTTTCTCGGCACTGCCACGGGTGACGATGGTAAAGCGAGAGAGGCGTTTTTTGGCATCGACGGTGGCAACTGTTAGCGATTCGATATTGTAACCACGCGCGGAAAATAGGCCGCCGACGCGGTTGAGTACACCAAACTCGTCGTCAACAAGCACAGCGAGGATATGACGGTCCTCATCGGGCGCTTTGTCTTGCAGTTCGTAGACGATATCGAGGGTTTCTTGGGTCATGGGGTGGCTATTTAGCTCAGCCATGAGATTATGACAAGAAATCCCTCGATTTGGCCTGGTTAATAGCAGCTATGGGTGCTGTTATCGTAGCCATGCGCGCAGTTCATTTCGACAGAGCCAGGTGTGGCGCCACCAGAAACGGCGGGTTGCACGACGACGGGACGTTCATGATAAACGGTGGTTTTTTCCTCACTACCGCAAGCAGTTAGCGTAAGGGCGAGGAGGCAAGTGCCGGCCAAGGTTGGGACGATTTTCATGGTAGTCTCCATGGTTTGTTGACCACCTACCATCGAACATCGCGCATAAACGATCGATGATCATTAACTATCAAGTTTAATAATAAGCTTCTGGAGAGAGACAAGTAGATCAGCGCCGATTTGTTGACCGCTTTCCTTGATATGCTCCCGAAAAATGACATTCACCGCATCCATATGTTTGCGGATAACGATGAGGTTTTTGGTGTGAATCTGCGGGTGGGAGGAGAGGTATTTCACCAACATATCGCCGACTTGGGTGCCAAGGTCATAGCCGAAAATGCCGGCTTGGGAGTTGATGGCATACGCCGCTTCGCGTAATGCGGCGGCGGCGGATTTATCCTCATGGTCGGCGCATAGGCTTGTGTAAGCATGCTCAAGTTGCGCAATATATTCTTTTGCCCATTCGATAAATTCGCCTTCGGCTTGCATGAGCACTTCCTGCGCGGCGGCGACGACTTCGTCGTTGAGTAAATCGCTGCCGGTGAGCGGCATAAATTGTTCTTTGAGTTTGGTGTCGGGTGGGATGATTTTTTCGGCTTCGTCGGCGGGAATAAGTTGTTTGCGTAGCTCGGGCGGGAGGCGGCGGTTGAATTTGCCATTGAGCATATCATTAGTGCGACGACGGCGGCAGGGGCCGGTGTAGCTCGGGCTTTCGACGAAGGCGCGTGGATTATCGATGATCTGAATAATACGCGTTGAGATGGTTTTTGCTGAGAAAGGCTTGGCGAGGAATTCGGTGATGCCAGTGTCACGAGCAAGCTCTACATTATTGATTTCGGTATGCGCGGTGAGCATGATGATCGGAATATCGCGACGGATGCGTTTGTCTTCCTGGGCGCTGCGGATGGCGCGCACGAGCTCGATGCCATCGACGGGGGACATCTCAAGCTCGGTAATGATGAGATCGAACTTTTCGCTGGCGAGAAGTTTGAGTGCTTCTGCGCCGCTGGTGACAATATGCATATTGCGAAAACCAAAGGAGAAAAGGATGCGACGCACAAGGGCTGCCGTGCGGTCGTTGCGGTCAGCAACGAGCACATGTAACGTACCCAGCAGTTCGCGTTTTTCACGTTCCTGCTGTGGATTTACCAACGGTGCAGCTTAGGACTCAAGAATCATTTTTGCGAGGTGGCTTCATTATAATAATCTGCCTGGTGACGCAATGCCTCGCGGACGAGCGGTAGGGTGATGGCCCGACCACGCGCGAGCGAAACACTATCCATTGTAGCGGCGAATTGCTGCACCGATGCATAGCTGCGTTCCAGTTGACTGACGGCGAAATTAAGGACTTCCGGCGCAATACGCAACTGTCGATCGGCGAACGCCTTTGCGAGGACCCCGGCAAGCAGTGCGTCATCCGGTGTGCCGAGGGCGACGGTGGGCAATGCGAGCAGGCGCGAGCGCAGATCGGGCAAAGAGATCGGCAATTGTGCGGCAGGGGTGCGGGCGGTGATGAGCAGGTAATCACCACGGGCGCGCAGATGGTTGATGAGTTGGGCGAGGGCTGCTTCGTCTCGCACGGCTTCGATACTATCGAGTACCCAACAGTGATTGCCAGTCAAGAGTTGATCAGCGGGAAGAGTACCGATTTGATCGGGCTGGAGGATAGTTCCGTTGCTGCGTGCAGCGAAGAGATGGGCAAGGTGGGTTTTGCCGCTACCGGCATCGCCGTAGAGCAGCACGATGGAATAGGGCCAATCGGGCCAACGTTCCATGAGGTCGAGTGCTTCGGCGTTAGCGGCGCCACGAATGAAATCCGCCGAGTGATAACTCGGGCTGGGTGCAAATGGCATGACCAGTTGCATGGGGTTTACTGCTCGAGATAGAGACCGGATTCGAGATAGCGGCCGATCATAAACTTGACGAGCACGCCGATAACGGCGGTCAGCGGCACAGCAAGCAGTACACCTGCAAAACCGAGCAACACCGCGCCGGCTAGCATGCCAAACAACATCCAAAGCGGGTGGAGGCCAACGCGATCACCAATGATTTTCGGCGTGAGAATTTGCGATTCAAGAATTTGGCCAACAGCGTAAACAGCAACGATCAACCAGAAGCCGGTATCCGTATCGTATTGCCCATAGGCGACGAGCAGGCCGAAGCTGACGGAGATGATAGTGCCGATATAGGGGATGATGATGATTACCCCGGCAAGCAAGCCAAGCACGAGCGAAAAATTGAGCCCGAAAATGGAAAGGGCGGTGATGTAATAAACAGACATGACGAGCATGACCGTAATTTGTCCGCGCAGATAGGCCGATAAGGTGCGGTTGATGAGAAAGACTTGATTGCGGATAGTGGGAGCGTAGGCGAGTGGTAGTAAACGGTCGGTGCTGCGAACCATCAATGGCCAATCACGAATGAGGTAGAAGCAGACAATGGGGGTAATGAGTAACAATGCCGCCACGTTGATGATGGCCGCGCCTGAAGCAAAGAGCTTCTGTGCGAAATTGCTGAAAGCGCTGAGACCCTGTTGAACAATAGCGCTTGGGTCGGCTGGGATGGCGTCGGCCGCATCGCCGCCAGTAAGGCGATTTAAGCTTTTTAATAGTGGGGTCACTTGATTGCGAAGATTACCCTCAATTTCATGCAGCAAACTCGGCGCATGAGCGAGTAAGGCAAGCATTTGATTGTAAAGCAGAGGTACAAGCCACACCACTAAACTCGTCAGCACAGTGAACAGAGCAAGTGTAATCAGTGCGGTGGCGAAACTGCGATTGAGACCCCGACGGACAAGGCAATTGGCGAATGGATCCATCAAATAAGCGACGAGCATGCCGAGCACGAAAGGTAGCAAAATCGGTTCCACTGCGCGCAGAAAAAGAATGCTTAGGGTAGCGATCACTATCCACATCACCATATGGAACCAACGCGTTTGCATGTCCTTATCCATCACGGTGATGCTGACGGGGGTGTTCTCAGGAGTGACGTTCATAGACTTGCCTATCGTTCGGTTATCGTACCGATGCTTGCCAGGTTCCATTGCTCTCGGTGATGAGCATTCCTTGCTTTGCTAGTACGGCGCGTAATTCTGTTGGGTCGCCATCGAGGTAGATGGTGCCATCCACATCATTGAGCGCAATGGCGGGAAGTTCAAGCAATAATACATGGGGGGCTTTGCGCACGGCGTCTTGCATTTTGGCGAGACGCTGGGGGGTGGTGTATTGGAAATGAATCGGGATTTTGGTCGCTTTGGCGAGCTTGGCCCGGTCTTCCTCGGAGGTGGATGAGGCGATTTGGGTGGCGGCGGCGGCAATGGCAGCGGCGGCATGCAATACACGGCTATCAAGCGGCTCAAGCGCTTCGGTAGGTTTGACCTGCATGACTTCGCTACGCGGATTGGTGAGACTTAAGCGACGTAGGAGGATAGTGGCCGGTTCAGTGGTATCCTGGGTGCCGGGGGTCATGAAGGCGATGATGATTTCCTGTACACCGTAGCGCTCGAACATGGGTTTAAGTTCTTCAGCGGTGACTTTCATGGCGTTGTTGTAATCGACCAGGCGCAAGTCATCAAAATCGCCGCCAGAGAGCATGACTATGCCGTGGGATTGGCGCTGGACCTCGTCGGCCAGCGGGGCGCGGAGAATATTATCGTTCTCCCACATAAAGGAGCGGGTGGGGGTGACGTAGACGGAAAGCAGGAGCACTCCGCGTGAGCGGCTATTGAGGGCGGCACTGGCGGTGGGGGCGGCTTCGGGCAGCTTCAGGGCGCGCTGGAGCACTTCGATCACAATGCTGACGCTGACTTCGGCGTAGGTGACATCACCCTCCCGCCGGGTTTGGATCACAGTGGCCCCTCGGATGATTTGTTGCATCACCTCTGGCGGGATTTTTGAGATGGCAGCGCCGGCGTTATCCACCCCGAGCTTGCGGGCGGCGAGGTAAACAGCGCGGGCTTTGGCGTAAGCCATTGCTTTGGCGGCGGCATCGACGCTGCTATGATCGACCCCGGCGGCAACGACGGTGAATTCCTGCACCGCGGCGTGAGCGGGGGTGGCAGTGAGCGTGCCAATCACGAGCAAAGCCGCAGCAAGCCGTTGCAAAGCGGGGGAGATTTGGCGTATGGTGCGGCGAATCATGAACATAGGCTAACGCAAATGCGCAATTCCCGCAATGAACGATATAAAGAAGCCGGAGTCGATATCGATGCTGGCAACGCGCTGGTCGAACGTATCAAGCCCCACGCGAAGGCGACGGCCCGTCCGGGCCTGATGGGCGGCCTCGGCGGCTTCGGCGCGCTGTTTGATTTGAAAGCGGCGGGGTTTGAGGATGCGCTGTTGGTTTCGACTACCGATGGCGTGGGCACGAAATTGAAACTCGCTATGATGTTGAACAATCACCGCACCATTGGGATTGATCTCGTCGCCATGTGCGTCAATGACCTCATCGTGCAGGGCGCAACGCCGCTTTTCTTCCTCGATTACTACGCCACCGGCAAACTGGATGTGGATGCGGCGACAGATGTGATCGCCGGTATTGCTGAAGGCTGCAAACAGGCTGGTTGTGCATTGGTCGGCGGCGAAACCGCCGAAATGCCCGGCATGTACCACAGCGATGATTACGACCTCGCTGGATTTTCTGTTGGCGCGGTGGAGCGCACGCAGTTGCTACCCAAGCCGGATGTGGCGGTGGGTGATGTGCTCATCGGCATCGCGTCCTCCGGCGTCCACAGCAACGGTTACTCGCTGGTGCGCAAGCTGGTGGAAGAAAGCGGTGCAGCGCTCGACAAACCCGCGCCATTTACAACGCCTTATGCAACGCTTGGCGATGCACTGCTGACGCCGACGCGGATTTACGTGAAGTCGCTGTTGCCCGTGCTGGCGACAGGTGCAGTGAAGGCCCTCGCCCATATCACGGGCGGCGGGTTGACGGAGAATCTGCCGCGTGTGTTGCCGGAAGGTGTCAGCGCAAAAATCAACCGCAGCGCATGGAAATTACCGCCGGTGTTTGAATGGATGCGTGACGTCGGCTGCGTTCCGATGCCGGAAATGCTGCGCACGTTTAATTGTGGTATAGGGATGATTCTGGTGGTGAGCGCCGCGCAAGCCGAAACGGTAAAAGCTGCGCTGAGCAAGGCAGGCGAAGAAGTGTTCACGATTGGTGAACTCGTGCCTGCAGGTGCTGAGCGGGTGAGCTATAGCGGCGCATGACACGGCGCCTTAACACCGCCGTCCTTATCTCTGGCAATGGCGGCAACCTGCAGGCGTTGCTCGATGCGGCCGCGGCGGCGGATTACCCCGCGCAAATCAACCTTGTCATCAGCAACAAAGCCGATGCCTTTGGCCTTATCCGTGCCGCGAAGGCGGGTGTGCGGACGGTGGTCATCAACCATAAAGATTACCCATCGCGCGAAGCGTTCGATGCGGCGATGGATGCGGCGTTACGTGCGAGCGACATTGAGCTCGTCGTGCTCGCCGGGTTTATGCGCGTGTTGTCGGATTGGTTTGTGAACCAATGGGCGGGGCGGTTGATCAACATTCACCCATCGCTGCTGCCCGCTTATCGCGGCATGGATACGCATGCGCGCGTACTCGCGGCGGGCGAGACGCAACACGGCGCGACGGTGCATTGGGTGATCCCGGAGCTTGACGCGGGCGAGATCATCGCGCAATCTTCGCTCGAGATTTTGCCGGGCGATACGGCCGCGTCACTTCAGACTCGCGTGCATGCGCTCGAACACCAACTCTATCCTGAAGCGCTGCGCCGCGTCGCGTCGCAATTGCTCGCAACGAAGTAACTGGAGGTGCTCATGAAAAATTTTGTTTATGGCGGTGTCGCTCTTATTTGTGCGGCGTTTGCTGCATCGGCTTTTGCTTCGGGCGACAAAAAATGTGCGCTGGATAAAACTATGTTTACGTCGCCTAGCGGCCATGTGTTTATGGCGCAAAATGTTGCACTCGATTGGCAGCTTTATTGCCCGAAAGATGATCAGTTACATTCCTATGATCCAAAAAATCCTGATGCCACTAAGGACTGCCAGGGCCCTTATGGCAATACGGTGATTGAAGGGCAGCTTGATGGCGAAAAAACCACCGTTACCCACCAAGTGGTCGATGGCGTTCCCTGTTGCCAGTGGCGCTCGTATAAAGGTGAAGCCACAGCAACGGATGATTGGAAAATCGTGAAAGAGTGGCTGCCTTCAGGCGATGTGCCGATCATTGACCTTGGCGTTGAAACGCTCGGCCAAATACCAACGCCTATGAGCAATGATCCTGGCCCTATGGGCAAGGAGATCTTCACCGCGAAGAGTTGCCGGGAGTAGGCACGATACTCAATAGCTTGTCATTCCTGCGCAGGCAGGAATCCAGTGCCGCGCGTCTGCGCGGTGAGTATCGCTTTAAGAAAGCTGGATCCCAGCCTTCGCTGGGATGACAATGGATAGGTTGTGGCAAGTTGGCTTAATTAGCCAACGATCTCGCAATCGCTGAAGAAGAATTTGATTTCGTTCGCGGCGTTCTCGGCCGAATCGGAACCGTGCACCGAGTTGCGCTCGATAGATTCAGCGAATTTTTTGCGGATGGTACCTTCGTCGGCATTTGCCGGGTTGGTGGCACCCATCAGTTCGCGGTTTTTGGCGACGGCATCATCGCGCTCAAGCACCTGGACAACCACGGGGGCGGTGATCATGTAATCAACCAGCTCGCCGAAGAAGGGGCGGGCTTTATGCACGGCATAGAACTGCTCGGCTTGCGCGCGTGATAAGTGAATACGCTTCTGGGCGACGATACGAAAACCTGCTGCCTCGAACATCGCGTTGATCGCGCCGGTGAGGTTGCGTTCCGTCGCGTCGGGCTTGAGGATCGAAAGCGTGCGTTGGGTAGCCATAATTACTCCGTTGTTCACAAGTTTGCGCGCTCAATAAGGGATCGCGCGCGCGGGCGCAAGTTTTTTTATTCGCGGTCGCAGCATGATATGCGCAACCCACGGCATTTGCTCGCTTCTCACAGGGGGAGGAAAAAAGATTGCCGGGGCGAAGTGGCTTCGCTATCACTGCACCCAACAACAATAAAAATGAACAGGTCTCGGCATTATGCGCTCAGCTATTCTCGCGCTTATTTCCCTATGCTTGCTTACGGCATGCGACTCCACTCAATCGCTCAAGGAGCTGCGCAACGCGCCGGTGGCGGATGATCCGTATCAACAGGCACTTGCCGAGGGGTATAAGAATTTCGCCGAGGCGAAGGTTGCTAATTACGACTGGTGGACCTCGAAATATTTCGCGGATAAGGGCTTAATGGCGGCATATGGCCGGGACACACAGCCGGAAGAGGCAAAGAACTGGGATATCCCCGCCACCATGCGGCCGGAGTTTGACGATGCGCGCGGAAAATTGATTGCGGCAGTAGCGGCGAATAAAACGACGCAACCAGCGCAGAATAATAAATGGGATGTGGCAAAAATTGAGGAAACAAAAGATGCGTTTTTTGTTGCGCTGACAAAGTTGACGGAGGCGCATACGGATGAGGCGGCGGCGTCGCCCACACCTGCTGCACCGGTCGAAAGCACGTCGACGATTCTCTATTTCCCGTTGGATAGCGATAAATTAGGGGACTCGGCAACGGCGGCCTTGGCGGAGCTCGTACGCTATATCAAATCAGCAGGGAATGTGGCGGTGACGATCAATGGCCATGCGGACCGGGTGGGGACGGAGGCGTATAATATGGATCTCTCCGAGCGCCGGGCGCGGTTCGTGATGAAGGCGCTTGAAGCGGCGGGAGTACCCGATAGCATCATGAAATATTTCGCCTTCGGTGAGTCCGACCCTGCCGTGCCGACGGCGGATGGGGTTGAAGAGCCGAAAAATCGACGGGTAGAGATATTCATCGAGTAGTTATTGATTGAAGGGATGCCCCCTACGTGCATGACTTTAGCGCTGTCGGGTAAACTTTTACCGTGTGGGCTTGAAATAAATCTCTGAGACGAAACGCTTACCCTTCTCGCCGCGCTTTAGCTGGATGATCACTTGGATCACCGATTCGACGTAAGCCTTGATCTGCTCGCGGGTGATGCCAAGGTCGGCTTGCATGATCATGAGAATGAGCTGTTCGAGGGCGAGCTCGGGTGTGTCGGCATGCAAGGTCGCGACGGAGCCAGGGTGGCCGGTGTTAACGGCACGTAGGTAACTGAAGGCTTCCGCTCCGCGTAGCTCGCCGACGATGATGCGGTCCGGGCGAAGGCGTAGGCAGGCTTCGATGAGTTCTTGCGTCGTTACCTTCGCACGGCCTTGGCCGCCTTTGCTGACCATGAGATGGACGCGGTTGGGGATGTGTTCAAGCATCACCTCGCGCGCATCTTCCACAGTGATAATGCGCTCGGTGTTGGGGATGACTTTGAGCGCGGCATTCATGAAGGTGGTTTTACCGGTGGATGTTCCGCCGCTGACGATGACGTTTTTTTTGGCTTTGATGGCAGTGGTGATGAAGGATTTCACATCGCCGCGCATGTAATAATCCTGCAAAATATCATCGACTGGATCATGCACGCCGAGGCCGGTTTTGGTATTTTCAAACGCGCCGAGTTGTTCGTAGGTATCGAGCGTCATCGCCAGCGTTGCTTGCTTGCGGATGGACATGGCGATGCCATTGTCGGCACAGGCGGGTGGAAAAACAACTTGCACGCGGTAGCCTTCCGGCAAGGTGGCGGAAAGCAGCGGACGCTCTTCAGAAATGGTTTGGCTGGTGGACTGGGCAATAAGATGAGCGAGGGAATGCATGTGCTCGCGTGTCATTTGCGGGAGGGGCTCGTAGCGCATATCACCGAATCGCTCGACCCACGCTTCGCCGGGGCGATTGATGGAAATTTCCTGAATGCCTTCTTCGGCGAAGAGGGCTTTGAGCGGTTCGAGGAAAGTGTCAAGGGCGGTAAGGGACATGGGCTCCTAGCAGGTATGCGGTTGGTTTCACCACTCTACATGATTATGCAAAAAAAGGCTAATTGACGATGCGGGTGCCGGCGATATCAGGCGAAAATACCACGTCGCGGTTGACAAACACATTCACCTTCG
>JBGAJE010000060.1:0-10706 GCA_044225085.1 Rickettsiales bacterium
AGTCGCGCGATCTCCATCGTCACCTTAAACCCCGGCAATTGGCCACCTTCACCCGGCTTCGCCCCTTGCGCAACTTTGATCTGAATCTCCCGCGCACTGTTCAAATATTCAGCGGTGACCCCAAATCGCCCCGAAGCCACCTGCTTAATGACCGAGTTCGCATTGTCGCCATTCTCGCGCGGATGATAGCGCTCCGGCCCCTCACCACCCTCACCAGAGTTTGAAGCCGCGCCAATCAAATTCATTGCAATCGCGAGCACCTCATGGGCTTCCGGCGACAATGCGCCAAGCGACATCGCCGGCGCAATAAACCGCTTACGAATCGCACTCACCGGCTCGACATGCTGAAGTGCCAACGGCGCCTCCGCCAAGTGAAAATCAAACAAATCCCGAATGCTGATCACCGGTCGCTGATACACACTCGCCGCATATTTTTTGTAAAGCTGGTACGAACCCTTCGCGACCGCCATTTGCAGCGCATGCACATCCTCACCCGCCCAAGCATGCGGCTCTGCCCCTGCCCGCGCGCGATAAAACCCGCCTACCGGCAACGCCGTGACCTTGCTACCATACGTGGGATAGGCAACCTGATGCAGCGCACGCACATGCGCCTCAATCTGCTCAAGCCCAACACCCGAAATACGCGATGGCAGTCCCGGGAAAAACTCCGCCGCCAACGCGCGGCTAAGCCCGAGCGCTTCAAAATTCAACCCACCTCGATAGGCACTCACTACCGAGATGCCCATCTTCGACATAATCTTGAGCAACCCGTTGCTCATCGCCTCACGCAAATTCTCAATCGCCGTATCGCAGCTCATTTCTGGCAACAACCCACGCGCATGCCGCGCCCGCACCATATCTTCGGCAAGCGAGGGATGCACCACCGTTGCGCCAGTACCAATCATCACCGCCAGCGCATGCACATCTACACATTCCGTCGTGCGCACTAAAATCGACGCACGTTTACGTAGCTTTGCTTTCACCAAATGGCTCTGCACCGCCGAAATCGCCAAAATCATCGGAATGGCAGCATGCGCCGCATCCATTCCCTCATCGGTAAGCAACAAATACGAACGCCCAGCCTCCACCGCCGCCACTGCTTCGCGCACCACACGATTCAGCGCATGGCGCAATGCCTGCGCACCATCTGCAACCGCGAATAACGTATCAATCCGCGTCACTTTTTGCTCGTAATAACGCGCGATCGCATCAAGCTCCACACCAAGCAACACCGGCGTCTCCGCCAACAAAATTTTGCTATGTGACTTATCAAGCGCGAGAAAATTCCCATCATTCCCAAACCGCGTATTCAAACTCATCACCCGCCGCTCCCGCAGCGAATCAATCGGCGGATTCGTCACCTGTGAAAAATTCTGTCGGAAATAATGGTGGAACCCGCGTAGCTCACTCGAAAGCGCCGCCAACGCCCCATCATCACCCATCGATCCAACCGCCTCTTTCGCCGTCGCCGCCATCGGGTGGATGATGGTTTCTACCGCCTCCATCGTCAGTCCAACCGCAAGTTGGCGCGTCAACAACGTCGCACGATCGGCAAGTGGTGCTGGCGCTTCCGCCGCTTTTGCCACCACATCCTGCAACCGTACGATTTTCTTGACCCACTCCCCATAAGGCTGCTGCACCGCGAGGTGATCTTTGAGTTCCTGATCCTTATAAAGCTTCTGCTGAGGCAAATGCACGCCGATCACTTCCCCCGGCCCCAAACGCCCGCGCTCGAGCACTTCCGCCTCTTCCACTTGCACCATCCCACTTTCGGAGGCGCAAATGAGCAAACCTTCGCGCGTGATGAGATAACGCATCGGCCGCAAACCATGGCGATCCATTCCCGCGACGACCCACTCTCCATCCGTCGCCGCAATCGCCGCCGGCCCATCCCACGGCTCGGAAACGCTGTTGCAGCAGGAGAACAAATCTTTGTGCTCCTGCTTCATATCCGTGATGTTACCCCACGCCGGCGGAATCAAAATCAACTTCGCCAGCGGCAGCGGACGCCCCGCTTTGGTAAGAATTTCCATCACCGCATCCAACGCGCCCGTGTCGGATGTGTTATCCGGAATCACCGGCACCAAATCCGCTTCCACACCGGCGAATGCATCGCACGTAAACGTCGCCTCGTGGCTGCGCATGAAATTCACATTCCCGCGTAGCGTATTAATTTCTCCGTTATGCGCCAGCACCCGAAACGGCTGCGCAAGGTGCCACGCCGGCGCCGTATTCGTCGAAAAACGCTGATGAAACACCGCGAAATTCGAGATAAACCGCTCATCGAGCAAATCCGGATAAAACGAGGTGAGCTGCTCCGCCTTAAATAATCCCTTATAAATGATCGACCGGCTGGAGAGCGAACAAATATAGAAATCATTGATCGCCCGCGCCCGCACCGCATGCTCAATCCGCCGCCGGATGAGATAGAGATCACGCTCCATCCGCGCCTCGTCAAACGAAGGGTCGGCCGCCAAAATCACCTGCTCGATTTCCGGTCGTGATTCGTTCGCCACTTCACCGATAACATTCGCCACCACCGGCACCTGCCGCCAGCCATGGAGTCGATAGCCCAGCCGACTTACTTCCGTCTCAATAATTCCACGACACGCCTCCTGCGCAGCAAAATTCTTCTTCGGCAAAAACACCATGCCGACAGCGAGCTTGCTTTGTGATTTCTTTCCAATTCGCGCGATATAATCATTAAAAAATGCCTGCGGTAATTGCACATGAATGCCCGCGCCATCACCAGTTTTTCCATCGGCATCCACCGCACCGCGATGCCACATATTACGCAATCCCTCGATTGCTTTCTCAACGATTTCGCGCCGCGGCACACCATCCACCGCCGCAATCAGCCCCACGCCGCACGCATCATGTTCATCCGCCGGCGAGTAGAGCCCATGCTGCGCTAAATACGCCGCTTCCTGGTGCCACACGCTCATGCTGCCTTCTCCACCGCTTGCATGAGGTGCTGGTGAATCGCCGCCGCCGCATCGCGCCCATCACGGATCGCCCAGACGACAAGCGACGCCCCGCGCACAATATCCCCAGCCGCAAACACATCCGGCAGCGACGTCATGAAACGGCGATCAATCGTCAGTGTGCCCGCGCTGCTCACCGTCAACGCCGGTTCATTAAACAATACTGGTAGTTCCTCCGGATCAAACCCCAACGCCTTGATCACCAAATCCGCGCCCAGCTCGTACATATCCCCTTCGCTTGGCACCACCATTTGACGATCACCCTCCTCCTGCGAGGTAAGATGCATCCGCTGCACCGTCACCGTTTTCACCACTGCATCACCCGTGAATGCGTGCGGGGTCGAAAGCCAGGCAAACTGCACGCCCTCCTCTTCCGCATACGCCACCTCACGACGGCTGCCCGGCATATTCTCGCGATTACGCCGATAAAGACACGTCACCGATGCCGCGCCCTGCCGCACCGCCGTGCGCACACAATCCATTGCCGTGTCGCCACCGCCAACCACTACCACATGCTTGCCCGCAGCGTTGAGCGCGCCACTATCAAAATGCGGCACAGCATCACCCATGCCTTTGCGATTGCTGGTCGTGAGATACTCAATCGCGGGAACGATGTTTCCAAGCTCACTCCCCGGAATCGTAAGAATGCGTGACTGATAGACACCTGTCGCACTCAGCAAGGCATCATGCCGCGTCCGCAACTCCTGCAGGCTAATCGTTTTGCCAATATCCGTATTGAGCTCGAACTTAATACCACCGTCGCGCAGTAATTGGTCGCGCCGCGTCACCACTTTTTTATCGAGCTTGAAATTCGGGATACCATACATCAAAAGCCCGCCGGTGCGATCATACCGATCATATACCGTCACCGCATGTCCCGCGCGCCGCAGCATATCCGCCGCTGCCAGCCCCGCCGGGCCCCGCGCCAATAATACCGATAGATTTCCCAGTCTCCCGCGCCACCCGAATAGGCTCAACCCAGCCCTGTTCAAACGCCGTCTCGGTAATGAATTTTTCGACCGCACCAATCGTCACCGCGCCAAAACCCTTCTCGATCACGCAATTGCCCTCGCACAACCGATCCTGCGGGCAAATGCGTCCACAAATTTCAGGGAATGTATTCGTCGCGCTCGATACCTCATAGGCCTCACGCAACCGATCTTCCGCCGCGAGCTTCAGCCAATCGGGGATGTTATTGCTAAGCGGGCAATGAATTTGGCAAAACGGAATTCCGCATTGCGAGCAGCGTGATGCCTGCAACTCCGCCGCCGCCGGGTTAAACACTGGGCTGATTTCATTGAAATCGCCGCGCCGCGATTCGGCCGCGCGCGTTTTGGGATATTCCTGTTCGGTCGACGTAAACTGGAGCATGGATCCCCCACGTGAACCGTCACTATAAGCATGGGCGCCCATGGCATGCAACCAATTTGCCGCGCTGCAGCAAAGCATTTTTAATAAGTTAAAAAACGTGATTACGATGTCATCGCAATCAAACAGCGCGCCATATCCTCGGCAAAACCCGCCTCATCACGCAAACTGCTCTGCATAAACCGCGTACGTAGCCCTTGCCGGAGGGTAGCAAGATCACTCAACGCTGCTGCATGCACCGCCCCCTGCGCAACATATTCTTGTGCCGAATGCGCGATCCAATCTTCCATTCCCAGCGCCGTCAAAATACTCACTCCCATACGTCCGACCGAGCGATCCCCCGCCAGCGTCAACACCGGTAATACGCCCATCCATAATGCATCGCAACTCGTCGTCCCGCCGTTATAGGGGAACGGATCCAACGCAATATCGATCGCATGATACGTTTTCATATAATCGCCGGAGGATGGGCGCAGTTCAATCCGCCGTGCCTCCACCCCAAATGCTTGGAACAATCCACGAATCCGACCAATTACCCCATAATCCGCCAGTAATTTCGTCTGCAGCAACAGTTTGCTTTCCGGCACCGCCATCAGCAGCCCAGCCCACTTCCACCACTGAACGGTTGAGCTTTTGAATATTATTCAGCGACCCAAACGTCACATACCCATTACGTAACGCCGGCAACTCATTCACCTCCGGCAACTGATCCTTCGGTTGATAAATAAACTGGCTACGTTCGAGATACGCGAGCTGTTCCGTATGCTGCTGTGGTGCCATTTCCGGCGGGTCCGTCCAGGGGTCGGTAATACGATAATCCATCGCCGGTAACCCACTAGTAAACATATATCCCAACCAATGCGCCATCACCGGCGCCGGCTTGTTAGCCAGCGCGTAAAGCCGGTTACCTCGCGTATGCCCACTCAAATCGATCAGCACATGCAAAGCATCCTTTTCAATCAACGCACAAAGTGCTTCGTCACTAAGAGCGCCCACCGGCTTCATCGTAAGTGGCAACGACTTCAAATAAGCCGTAATGCCATCTTCTGCCGTCTGGTTCGCGTAGCAAATAATTTCAAACCGCCCCCGATCAAGTTTTTGCAGGACGGGGATTACAAACTGCATCATCGCATGTTCGCGAAAATCCCCCGAAATAAACCCAATCCGCCGCCGCCCATCCACTGCTGGCGTTGGCACTGCCTGCGCTGGCGCCGGATATGCCTTTCCCCACGCCCGATGCGCTTGCACAATCTTGGCCGTTGGAAGATCATCGCGGTAAAGCTGCATAAACAAACTGCCGCTTCCTGCATTATGTCGCGCTTCTTCCATCTCTGGTTTTATCCGCAAGGCTTCGGCATAACAGCGGGCGGCTTCTTCCATCCGCCCTTGCTCCGAAAGCGTACTGCCAAGGTTATTCAACGCCTCTGCAAATTCCGGCCGCAATGCCACGGCACGTCGCGCCAGCGCTTCTGCCTCTGTCACCTCTCCCATCTGTCGCAGCACATTCGAGAGGTTCGATAGTGCACTCGGGTAATTAGGGAAAAGCTGCGAGGCTTCGAGATAAGCCGCCCGCGCAGCCTCGATCTGACCTGCCTCCAACAATGCATTACCCATATTATTGGTAAGAATCGCGAGCTGTTCCACTATCGCCACACGCTGTGGTGAGGCTATTTGCATAGTTCCAAGCCGTGCCTTTAATAACGCCGTCAACGATTGATATGCAGGTATAAATCGTGGATATCTCGTAATCACCGCAATGAATAATACCTCTGCCTTTTCTTCTTGCCGTGTCTGACGATAAAGCTCGGCTAGATTATGCAGTAGCAAACAATGCTCAGGATGTTTTCCTAACCCCTGCGACAGTAGCGCTAACGCCTCATTCACTTGCCCGTGCTGCGCCAAAAGCCCCGCGGCACTAGCAATATCATCCGGATGGCTAAGCTCCCGAAGATTTTCTGGCCGCGCTGGCATGTTCTGCTTCATGCCCAAGTCTTAGCAGGTTTTAAGCATGGGTCTAGACCCACTAGATCTCCGCATCGGTAGGAAGGCCAAGATAATCGGCAAGCGTCGGATCGATCGTGAACATATGCCGCGGCGACGAACTTAATATTTTCACCTTCAAGGCCGATACGGGATGTCCCGCCGAATCAGAATCTACAATGCCATTATTCGCATGATGCGGCGAACTATCCTTCATATTATCAACTGGCGCAGGTTGCATCCAAACGATTGGCATGCCAGGATTCACATCAATTGGATAATCGATAATCCCTTCTTGCGATTTGACTTGAACAGTCGACGGCACATTGCTTGGGGGCGATATAACCCCTCCAGCATTCACAATCAAATCCCCTGCCAAGAACGAGAAGCTATAGTTATTCGCCACGCCACCCGTAGCTGTGTAGTTACCGATATACGTCCCTTGCACGCCAAGCCCGGTCTGCACAGAATGCACCGTCGGCACCGTAGTAATAGAATTGCCTGCATTATCACCCGTCACGAACCCACTATAGCCAAGCGTCGTGCTAGGAATCGCCGCGCCCGCATTGATTGTGCGATTCGCAGGGGTCACCGTTAACACACTCTTCGCAATGGTAAGCGTGCCCGTGGCATAAGTGACCGCATAATTCGAGGCAAGGAATCCGCCCGTACCCGTCGGCGTGCCGCTCGCGGTTATCGTCCATGGCGTAGCATTATAATCCCAATTGCCACTCGCACTATCCGTTGCATTGGTGCTGAGCGTAATGCCACCTGTAATCGCACCGCTATAAAGCGAGCCGCTCGTGATGCTGTACCCACCTGTCAACGTATGGCTAGTGCCATAGACCTGGCTTTGGTTACCCGCCGTAATCGTAATCGGCCGCGCGTTCACCGTAATCGCACTCGCACTATCAGCGTAAGTAAATGTATAGCCGAGCGCCGAGGTTAACGCACCGCTACTATAGTGGATATAATAACTGCCAACATTACTGCCCTGCGTATAGTCGGTAGTCCCCGTAAGGCTGCCCGCCACCGTATCATTACTAGCATCTGAACCCGTATAGCCTGTGAGGTGATACGCATACCCCACCAAATTCGGTGCCACATCACCGTAAGTCAGCGTAATCGCGTCTGGATTTGCCGTCAGCACCAGCACCGGCGACACGCTATAAAGGAACCCATTGCCCGAACCCGGAATCGTCACCACCCCGCCCGAACATGCGCCCGGCGTGCCACCATACGAGCAGCTAAAGCGATGGAAGTCTTCTGCCAGCCCACCGGTGTTGGTCCCCGTCGGGTTCGTGCTATAAACTAACCAGCGGCCCGAACCTGATGTGCTCAATGCACCCGTGCCGCTGCTATTAATGAAATTCTGCCCTGCTACTAATGTAATTGCGTTGCCAGTCCCCGAGGCCGTCAGGGTTTTACCGCTCGCAATCGTAATATCACCACCAGTGCCAGTCGTTTGCACCACCATTGTATCAGCATGGATATTTGGCAGGGTGATGCTATTCACACTCGTCAGCGACAATGCCCCCAGCGCGGCACTACTACCAATCCCTGCAGTGCCACTGAGGCTAATCGTGTTCGCACTACCCGTAAAGTTATGTGCCCCATCAAGCCCCTGCGCAAATGTCAGCGTTCCTGTACCCGCTGCCGCTGTCACATTACCCGCCAGCGTTACCCCATCGTTAAACGTAATATCACCACCATTGCTGGTGAAGCTCGCGCCGTTGAAGGTGAGCCCGCCCGTGCCGTTATTGTCGTAATCCGCATCGAACACGATAGTCACTTTGCCCGCCGAGGCCGTAATCCCCGCACTGCCTGAGTTCGTAATATTGCCATACGCATCGAAGTTATAGGTCACCGTACCAGTGCCTGTTTTGGTCAACGTTGACCCAAGATCGATATTGCCGCCCGAGAGGAAGGTCACATTCTTATCGCCAAAATCGTGCCCTGTATGCACCGAGATGTTCCCACTCGTCGTCGACCCGAACACATACGCCGCGGCCGTCATATCCGCCAAATCTGCATCTGCAAGATTCAGTGTGCTGCCCGTGGTGCCGAGCGCAATCGATCCACCAGAAGTGTAGGATGCCACCGTCAATGTATTGGCTGAATGAATATCATCCGCTTCCGAGAAACCAATCGTATCGGCATTGACCGTAATGTTCCCCGCCCCCGTCGTATGCAACGCATTTGCCGCAAAAATCGCAAGGCCGAGCCCAGTATTGGTGCCCTTAACGCCCCGAACAAGCATATTGCCTGCACCACTTGTTTTAATGGCATCACTATTCAAAATAATAATGCCCGTATTGGTGCCACCACTGCCGCCACCACCAATACCCACTGCCGTAAGCGCGCCACTACCACTCGTGTTAATCGTGCTCGCCGTGCCCGCAAAAATGAGACCATAATTATGATCGCCTGTACCCGCACCGCCGCCCGTGCCATTCACTACTAACGCACCATCCACGGTTGAGATTGTCTGGGCTCCACTTCCCGATAAGCTAACGCCATAACTACTGCTGCTATTACCACCCGCACCACCTGTACCATTCACCGTAAGTGTACCCGTGCCATTATTCGCCATCGCCGCACTAACGCCTGAAAGCTCAACCCCCGTGTTAGAATTGCCCGTGCTATTTCCTCCACGACCCGTAATCGTCATCGCGCCGCCATGGCCGGTGATTGAATGACCATCATCCACTTCAATACCAATATTGCTATCGCCGCTGCCCGAGCCGTTTCCACCCGTACCACTTACCGTGATGGTGCCCGTGCTCACCGCTTGAATACCGTCAGCGCTATTGACGTAGACACCGTAGTTGTTACCACCGCTACCCGATGCGTTGCCGCCGGTACCACTAACATTCAGCGCACCCGTGCCGGTCGTCTTGACTGTGCTGCCCGATCCGGAAACATAAACACCATAGTTGGCATTGCCACTGCCTGCACCACCACCAAGGCCGGTAACAGTCAAAGCACCATCCGCCGTCGATACAATGCCGCCGCTCTCTAAATTCACTCCGCGATCATTCGCACTATTGCTGCTGCCGCCGCCCGTGCCGCTCACCGTAAGTGTGCCCGTACCACTATTGCTGATGATGCCGCTCGCACCAGTCACCGTTACGCCGAAGTTATAAAGCCCGCTACTCGTACCACCGCGGCCACTCACACTCACCGCGCCGCCATTGCCGGTGATGGAACCAGTAACGCCCACACCGTAGTTGAAGCTGCTGCTGCCACTACCATTACCGCCTGTACCCGTCACGGTAATCGTCCCCGTACCCGTCGAAGTAATGCCATTCGCCGCATCGACATTCACGCCATAATTACTGTCACCACTACCAGATACATTCCCGCCTGTGCCATCCACCGCCAATGCACCATTAACCGCAAACACGCTGCCCGTATTGCTAATCTGAACACCATGGTTGCTGCTGCTCGTACCGCTGCCACCACCCAAGCCTGTCAATGTCAGCCCACCCGCACCGCTATTGCTGATCGCCGCGCCAGATCCGTTAACATAAATCCCGCTGTTATAATCGCCACTGCTTGCTCCACCGCGACCCGTAACATTCATCGTCCCACCAGCACCTGCAATGGAGCCGGTGACATAGACCCCGGTGTTACTCGCGCCCGAACCAGAACTGTTACCACCAGTACCGCTCACCGTAATCACCCCGGTGCTCACCGCTTGGATACCATTGGCAATGTCTACAAACACACCATAATTGCTGCCGCCGCTACCCGATGCGTTCCCACCGCGACCGATTACTGAAATACCACCCGCACCCGTCGTCTTCATCGCGCTGCCAGCACTCGTAATATATACACCGTAATTGTTCGTACCCGTCCCCGCACCGCCACCCGTGCCACCCACAGTCAGCAACCCATTCACGGTGGAAACGACACCCCCCGTATCAACCTGAATACCGCTATTGCTTCCACTATTAGTGACACCGCCGCCCGTGCCACTCAGCGTAAGCGTACCTGTGCCGCTATTGCTGATGGCTGCGCCCGTGCCCGTCACTTGAATGCCGTCATTACTATCGCCAGCACCGGCACCGCCCGTACCCGTTACACTCATCGCGCCGCCCGCACCCGTGATCGACCCAGTGCCACCAACCATAACGCCATTCGAGGCACTACCCCCACCACCAGTGCCATTGATTGTAATTATACCGGTGCTTGTCGCTTGAATGCCATTGGCACTACTGACATTGACGCCATGGTTATTAATGCCGGTACCCGCCGTATTGCCGCCGATGCCTGTGATTGATAATGCACCCGTACCCGTCGTTTTATAGGTACTATTCGCGCCAATGACATTAACACCATAGTTATTTACCCCTGTACCCGCACCACCAC
>JBGAJE010000061.1:0-9604 GCA_044225085.1 Rickettsiales bacterium
GTATAAATGACAGGCAAGGGAAGGTGATGATAAATGCCCTCTTGCTTGGGCACCAACGCAACGGGTGACTTATCATTCATCAATTTATCGAAGTCGAATTCCTCTCGAATCTTTTCACGGTGTCGAGCGATACTGACTTCAGATGCCCCATCGGGAAATGCAAATAAATGCTGCGCACAAAGCAACGTATGGCCAAAAAAATTCGCCCATGGCTTGAGTGGCTCCACCTCGTCCGGGTTGGCAGATTTAACAATCGCAATCCCGAGACTGTGAGCTTTCTCCAAAAATTCATGCTCTTTATCAATCGAAAATTGTTTCGGATCATTAGACATGGTTAAATTACAAATCAACGAAGCCGCTTGGTCTGCAAGTTTGAGCTTCTTTTCATTAAGATCCATCCGTTCAATACTTTTGATTTGCCACATTTCCTTACCTTCCGGATCAGCAGTCGCCGTCGCAGAGCCGGTATAGTTGCGCGAGAGGTTAGCAGGTCGAGATAAATGTTTGCAGATCATTTCAATACGCGTCGCCCAATCCTCGATCTGACCGCGTAAAAGTCTAGCAGCCCCGTTGGGCAGCGCAAACTCTTGCAGTAAATTAACAACGAGCGCATTTTTTAACGCAGCCTCGTTTGTTCCATAATCGGAATCGTCTTCAATAACATCGTGCAGTAGCGAAGCAGCAAGTAGCACTGGGTCACGTTCGCCCATGCGATAAAGTATGTCGCATGCCATAATCGGATGCGTGATATCTTCATAATCGGGATCTATCTTGCCGCGGCTTTGGACATGCACCAGGGAAGCAATCACGAACGCCGCATCAAGAATATGATGCGATTGCTCATCCAGCTCTGAATAATACATCCGATTGTCTAGCGCATGGCGATATTCGTAACGCACACCAGATCCTGTTGTTGTTCATGTTTAAGGATGGTATTAGCCTGGATAAATGCTGTGAAATGTGACAGTTTCATTAAAAATGATGGATAAATGCCCATGAACGCTCAAGTGATCGATGGAAAAGCCTTCGCGGCCACCCTCCGTGCCGAAGTGGCAAAAGGCGTGGCCGAGGTGAAAGCCAAGCACAACCTCACCCCCGGCCTCGCCGTAGTGCTGGTGGGGGAAGACCCAGCCAGCCAGGTTTATGTGCGCAATAAGGGTAAGGCCTGCGAAGAGGCAGGCATTGTCTCGTTTGAAACCATCCTCCCCACCACCGTCACGCAAGAGGCGCTACTCGCCGAAATCGCGCGATTGAATGCGGATGCGGCGGTGCATGGCATTCTCGTCCAGCTCCCGCTGCCCGCGCATATCGATGCGCAGCTCGTCATCAACGCCATCGACCCGATGAAGGATGTCGATGGATTCCATGTCATCAATGCCGGTCGCCTCGCCGTCGGGCAGGATGGGCTGGTGCCTTGTACGCCCTTGGGGTGCTTGCTGCTGCTAAAACATTATGTCGGCAACCTAGCGGGCAAACATGCAATCGTGCTGGGGCGCAGCAATATCGTCGGCAAGCCGATGGCGCAGTTGCTGCTGCGCGAATCCTGCACCGTCACCATTTGCCATTCTAAAACCGAGTTTTTGATTCAGGAAGTCCGCCGCGGCGATATCCTCGTCGCCGCCATCGGCAAGCCGGAATATGTGAAGGGCCATTTCATCAAACCCGGCGCGACGGTCATCGATGTCGGCATCAACCGCGTCACCCGTGAGGACGGCACCAGCAAACTCGTCGGCGATGTGGACACGAAAAGCGCTTCTGAATTCGCCAAGTTCATCACTCCGGTGCCAGGTGGGGTGGGGCCAATGACCATCGCCTGCCTACTGCGCAACACGCTGCAAGCGGCCTGTGCGATTAAAGGCGTGGCGTTTCCGCTTGCCTAGAGGCACCTGCTAATCGCTCCGGCTGGTTGTTTTTTGCTAAAAGCAATCTGTGCCCATCGCCAATATCCACGCTGCGCGCCATGGCATTGTTCACCACATTAGACAATATTCGGCCAATCTTCGGATGATCGAAAAATGACTGGTCGTCATGAAGCAGCGCATCATCCGATAAGAGACCGGTTCTTTCATCCAACAACTGCGCTGATTTCCTGCCATGTGCCCGTATAAGATAGCCAGAAGGCAGGGGGCGAATCTTGACCTTATCGTCCGGCACTCTTGTTTCATCATAGCCACATAAAGCCTCCAGGCTCCTGCCTTTTAGGCTCCTCTCTAAGGCATCCCGCTCATCCAAATCATCCGTATCTCGATGGGCCATGGCATCGGCCAGGATTGCGCGTGCCGTATTGTCATTGGCAGCAGTAAACACCATGGTGGTGGCAGGCACCGCGGGCATATCAAGTCGCGCGGTATTGGCGACGGAAATCGTCACCAGTTCTTTCATGCAATCGGCAACCGTGGCCATATCCCAGCCATGTTGGTACAAATAATGGGCGATAAACTTCACCGCATGCTGCATCACTACAGAACCATAACTATGCCCTACCAGCGTCACACTACTGAGACGCTCCTTCAAAACCTGGGGTGGCAACATCTCGAACCGCTCTCCCGGTTCAAGCAGCATCGGTAGCAATACCTTCCTCGCCGCTGTTTCACCCTCGAAGATAAAATGTTCCGGCTGGGTCAAATAATGGCGTTTGCGATGGAACAGGCAATGGAGGGGACTCTCGTACGTATAAAGAAATAGATCCCGCCGGAAAGAATCCGTACCCGAAGTAACTATCTTTGCCTCTAGCGGTTTCATACAGCCGGCAAGATGACGTCCTGCTTGATAATCTGTAATCGCCTTACCCGGAAAATAGATTAGTCGTCGATGGTTCGGATCAAACGAGCGCTCTAATACCGGCACTTCATGCATGCTAGTCGCGCCGTTTGTACGTTCTTTAAACCATAGTCTCATGCCCTTAAGATAATGAGCATCTATGACAGTTTCGTGACAACTCAACAAAAATTCCCAAACAAAAAAGGGCGACCAAATGGCCGCCCCTTCTATTTGGTCGGTGGTTAAACCGTCGATATTACTCGACGATTTCAACTTCCACGCGGCGGTCACGCCACAGGCAAGCTTTGAGCTCGTTGCCTTTAACGTCTTCACACTGCGATTTGGAAGCGGTCTCGCCGAGGCCACGCACTTCCGAGCGGCCTTTCACGACGATGCCTTTACCTTTGAGGTACGAAGCAACCGAGTTAGCACGACGCTGGCTGAGAGCCATGTTGTAGCTGTTGCTGCCGATCTCATCCGTGTAACCGATGATTTTTACGGCTTTCACTTTGTTCGAACGCAGAGCCTTAGCGAGCGCATCAAGCTTGGTGCGAGCAGCCGGGGTCAGCGTCGAGCTGTTGAAGTTGAAGTACACGGTGCGCATTTCGATATCGCTCATCGCAGTGCAATCCGAACCTTTGCTGTCAAAGTCGGTCAGCACGCAATTGCCGAAGCTGCTCACGACGGGCATGCCGTTGCTGCTGCGCAGAACTTGCTTGGTAACATAAGATGCATTCGCCGATGCTGCGAGGAGCAGCGCGCCGGCAGTAGCCGCCAGAATCGTCGATGTGTTGAGCATTTTCATGATGATTTCCTTGCTTGTAGAATGTGTTAATCGCTACATCGCCTTCCTGGCTTGCGGAAGCGATGCATCGGGACTATCTCTGACGAATACGGGGGATAGATGCAAATACTCTATGCCATGGGCCGGTTCCCACATGCGAAGATTGGTCAGCTGTTGCAACAATGCCACAGATGTGGCGGGAGGGTAAAATTATGGATAAATTATTGAAATCAAACGACGAATGGAAGAAATCCTTGCCGGAGCCACTTTACCATGTCGCCCGTGAGCGAGGCACAGAGCGCCCCTTCACCGGAAAATACACCCACGCGGGCGAAAAGGGCCAATTTGTCTGCGCCTGCTGCGGCACACTGCTTTTTGAGAGTGATACGCAATTCGATTCCGGTTCCGGCTGGCCCAGCTTCTATAAGCCCGCTTCTGCCCAATCCGTGGAAGAGCATCGGGATGTATCACACGGCATGGCGCGCACCGAAGTTACCTGCGCAAAATGCGACGCCCATCTCGGCCACGTCTTTCCCGATGGGCCGAAGCCAACCGGATTGCGTTACTGCATTAATTCGGTGTCGCTGGATTTGAAGAAACCTTCGGGCGCTTAGATCTCTTCTTTTTAGCTTTAGCGAGTGGCGTGTTCTTAGGCGTCACTTCCGGCGTAGATGGTTCCGTCGCACGCCGATAATCGACGACGTTTTTCTCATGCTCTTTCATGGTCGCCGCAAAATTATGCCCGCCATGCCCCGTTGCAACAAAATAAAGTGCGTCCGTCGCCTCGGGGTGCAGCACTGCCTCAATCGCCGCTCGGCCGGGATTGCAAATCGGCGTCGGCGGCAAGCCCACCCGGGTATACGTATTATAAGGTGTATCCGCCGCCAAATCCGCTTTGCTAAGTGGCCGCCCCATCGGCGTGCCCCCCTGCGCGACCTCAATGCCATACACCACAGTCGGATCGGACTGCAGCATCATCCCGATATGTAACCGATTATAAAACAACCCTGCAATTTTCCCGCGCTCTTCCGCAATGCCCGTCTCCTTCTCGACGATCGAAGCCAGAATCACTGCCTCCTCGGGCGACTGCAACGTCACCTCCGGCGCACGCTCAGCCCATAGCCGCTCAAGCAGCTCATGTTGCGGCTTTTGCATCCGCCCGAGCACCACCTCACGCGTTTCTCCCGCATGAAATGGATCGTATCCGGCAAAATGGAACCTTCAGGAATCACGGGCACATCACCCGTTAACAGCGGTTCATTCGCAAGCGCCTCAGTGACTTGAAAACTCGTCCAGCCTTCCGGAATGGTGATTTTATGAATCACCACCTCGCCCTTTACAATTTTCGCAATGATCTCGGCAGGGCTGAGCCCGGTTGGAAAAATACTCACCCGCTTTGAGCGCACCAATCTGATGCGCCTGCAACATCGGCAACACCATCAGCGGCATCGGCGGCGTCAATCCGACTTCTGTTAATTGCTGCAAGGCCGCCTGCCCACCTGCCTGCGGCGAGATAATAATGGTCTGTTCCGGATAATCGCGCGGCGTGTGATAGGCATAAAAGCTAGCGCCAGCGAAGCCGACCGCCGCAAGCACCAAAAGCAAAAACACCATCAGAAAAAATCGCATCGCACGAACGTATCGACGCGCGAATGGTTATGCAACTGCCTTGAAGATAAGCGACGCGTTCGTACCACCGAAACCAAACGAGTTCGACAAAGCTGCACTAACTTTTTTCTCTTTCGCCTTCAGCGGCACGAGATCCATACCCGCGACAGACTCCGACGGATTTTCTAAATTCAGTGTCGGCGGCAGAACGCCATGCCTTACGGCAAGGATCGAGAAAATTGCTTCGACGGATCCAGCACCCCCGAGCAAATGCCCGATCGCCGATTTGGTCGATGACATCGAAACATTCGTCTCGCCAAACAAACGGCGTACCGCACCAGCTTCGATCTCGTCACCCTTCGGCGTCGAAGTACCATGCGCGTTGATGTAGCCGATGTCGGATGGTTTCATGCCCGCATCTTTCAATGCCATTTGCATCGAACGGAAACCGCCATCGCCATCTTCGCTTGGGGAGGTGATGTGATACGCATCGCCCGTCAGACCGTAACCGCCGAACTCCGCATAGATGGTCGCCCCACGTGCCTTGGCATGTTCATATTCTTCGAGCACGACAATACCCGCACCCTCGCCCATCACGAATCCATCACGGCCCTGATCCCAGGGGCGCGATGCTTTCGTCGGCGTTTCATTGTAACCGGTCGATAATGCCCGCGCCGCCGCAAAGCCCGCGATACCGATCCGGCACACGGCCGATTCCGCCGAGCCTGCCACCATCACATCCGCGTCACCGCGCGCAATAATTTTTGCCGCATCGCCAATCGCATGCGCACCCGTCGAGCAGGCCGTCACCACTGAATGGTTTGGACCTTTTAGCCCATGCTTAATCGAAACCTGACCAGACGTAAGATTGATAAGACAGGCCGGAATAAAGAATGGCGACACGCGGCTTGGGCCCCGCTCCTTCATCATCAAGGCCGTTTCCTCAATCACTTGCAGCCCGCCGATGCCCGAGCCAATCATCACCCCCGCACGCACGCGTTTTTCTTCCGTGCTGAGATCAATACCCGATTGTTTAATGGCTTCATCCGCCGCGCCCATCGCGAAATGAATGAACTCATCCATCTTCTTTTGTTCTTTGGGCTCGATATGGTTATCGACATTGAACTCACCAACCCCCGTGCCACGCGGCACTTGGCCCGCGATTTTGGCTTTCAGGTCCGACGTATCGAACTTCGTAATCGCGCTCAGGCCCGAATCCCCGGCGATCAACCGCTTCCACACATGGTCAACGCCCGCACCCAGTGGGGTGACAAGTCCAAGTCCGGTAACAACGACGCGACGGTTCATGATGCGCTCCATTCAAGTGAACGATATAGCCAAAAACAACGAAGCAACCCAACTTGCTTAAAGATGGATTGCTACGTCGTGTACATAATATCAAAAAATCAAACGAACTAGTTCGCGTTTTTCTGGATAAAATCGATCGCGTTTTGCACGGTCTGGATTTTCTCAGCCGCTTCGTCCGGAATCTCAACGCCGAATTCTTCTTCGAACGCCATCACGAGCTCAACGGTATCGAGCGAATCCGCGCCCAAATCATCGATGAAATTCGCCTCAGGGGTGACTTTGCCTTCTTCAACGCCGAGATGTTCGACAACGATTTTCTTCACGCGTGCAGCAATATCAGACATGGAATCCTCTTGGTTTTAGTTAATCCATCCGGCGGTTTGTGGCGTCTAGCATTGCCCCACCATCATGATGAAGGGCTGCTAGTAGCATAGGGTATCCACGAGCGCCAGAAAAAATGTGTCCTGGGCATAAGTCACTTGAATATAGATAGAAAAAAGATGGTATCTGCGAGTTAACTTGTGTTTGCGCCGCAATAATCTTAGGGTGGAGCATCTCGTGTGACAGGAGAATCCGTATGATGCTCGTCAAAACCTACCTCGCCCAAAGCGGTATTCACGGCGTCGGCTTATTCGCCGCCGAACCCGTCAAAGCCGGCGCTAAAATCTGGGAATTCATGGAAGAGTTCGACACCGTGCATGACGAAACCGCCCTCGTCGCCACGCCCGAACCAGTACGCAGTTTCCTGCGCCGCTATACTTATCCGCACCATGCCCAACCCGGCAAAATCATCCTCGATGGCGACCATGGCCGGTTCATGAATCATTCCGACACCCCCAACACCGATTTCCGCATGATCCACGCCAATAACGGCTTTGCGCTGCATGATATTGCAAAAGGCGAGGAGCTGACCTGCAACTATAATGAGTTCGCGCCGGGTTTTGTGTTTGAGTAGGCGAATGCCTACACCATCAACAGCCCACCATTGATATGCAGCGTTTGCCCCGTGATGTAGCTAGCCGCGTCGGAGGCGAGGAATACCACGCCGCCCGCAATATCCTCCGGCAGACCAAAACGCGCGGCTGGGATATTATCCGTAATCCGCTTTTGCTGTTCTTCGTTCAACTTCTCCGTCATCGGCGTTTTGATGAAGCCGGGAGCGACGCAATTGACGGTGATGCCACGGCTCGCCACTTCCTGCGCGAGGGATTTGCTCATACCGATCATACCCGCTTTCGACGCACAATAATTCGCCTGCCCGGGGTTGCCCATCACCGCCACCACCGACGCAATATTAATAATCCGCCCCGAACGCTGTTTCATAAACGGCTTCAACACCGCGCGGTTGAGGCGGAAGGTGGCGGTGAGGTTGATGTCGATAACCGTTTGCCAGTCCTCATCCTTCATGCGCATGGCAAGCGTGTCTTTCGTAACACCGGCATTGCAGACAAGAATATCGAGCCCGCCAAGCGCGGCTTCGGCCTGGCCGGGAAGTGCATCGACGGCTACGGCATCGGTCAGGTTACAGGTGAGAATCTTCGCACTGCCGCCGAGTTCAGCGTTCAACGCCTCCAGCGCCTCCGCCCGTGTGCCGGAGATCGCCACGCTCGCGCCTGCGGCGTGCAATGCCTTCGCAATCGCGCCGCCAATCCCGCCCGAGGCACCGGTGATAAGGGCTTTTTTACCTGCGAGTGATGTCATGGTCTTCTCCTTATGATATGTTTAAGCAGCCTTGCTATAGCTTTCCAAATCTTCCGGCGTTGCGATATTGATGATGCTGATTTCCGGCGCAATGCGTTTTACTAAGCCAGCCAGCACATTGCCGTGGCCGATTTCGATCATGCGGGTGACGCCACTCTCTTGCATCTTACGCACCGAATCCACCCAGCGCACCGTTCCGGTGACTTGCTTTACTAAGAGTGCTTTGATCGTTTCCGCATCGCTCACATAATCCGCCGTCACATTCGCGACAACCGGTACAAGTGGTGCCTTCAGCGCTGAGATAGCAAGTGCTTTTTCCATCGCCACGGCAGCGGGTGCCATCAGCGAGCAGTGGAACGGCGCCGACACTGTCAATGGCAACGCGCGCTTCGCACCTTTTTCCTTGGCGACTTCCATCGCTACATCCATCCCTTTTGCAGAACCGGAGAGCACGGTTTGGTTCGTCGAGTTCTGGTTGGCGATTTCAATCACTTCGCCGGGCGCACGCTCGCGTGCTTCTTTGACAATCGCTTCAATCACCGGCAGCTCAGGCCCAATCACGGCGACCATGCCCCCCTGCCCTTCTGGCACCGCAGCTTGCATGGCGCGGCCACGGATTTGCAGTAGCTTCGCGCACTCGGCAATCGTTAGCGCCCCGGCAGCCGTAAGCGCCGAATATTCGCCCAGCGAATGCCCCGCCACACAACTCGCCCCAGCGGGCAGTTTAAAACCCAACTGCGTTTCCATCACCCGAAACGCCGCCATCGAGACAGCCATGATGGCGGGCTGCGTATTTTCGGTACGCGTCAAATCCGCATCCGGCCCATCCTTGATAATCTGCGAAAGCTTCATTCCTAATGCGTCATCCACCTCTTGAAACACTTCGCGGGCAACGGCGAAATTGGCGGCGAGCGATTGGCCCATGCCAATGGCCTGAGAACCTTGTCCCGGAAAAATCAGTGCGGTGGTCATGCTAGCCCCATAATTGGTTACGGGGCGTTGGTAATGCAGCTTGGCCTATCGAGGCAACAAGTTTTCTACGGCAATCGTTCTACAATAATGTCCGGTCGACCTGCAGGACAGGCTCGAAATTTCGGCGCGGGCGCATCCAATACTTCCTGCAAAGTGACGCCCCGCACTTCCAACCGCATCACCGTAGATGGCTCTTGTGGAATCAAAATAGGATTAAGCGCCCGCAACCCCGACTCGAGAGATGGGTTGCGCACCATGAACATTTGCGCCGTGCTATTTATAATATCACCGTAGACACGCGGCTCGATCTCCATTCGTACCGGTATCCCTAGAGCCGGCATTCCTAGAAAATAATGTGGCCTTTCAGCGCACACCACACCAGTAGCATTGACATTGAAAATCGGTTTTACCTCGGTCGGTGATGTATATTGATAAAGCTTAACGTCTTCAAACGGCGGCTGAAATCCATCT
>JBGAJE010000062.1:0-9506 GCA_044225085.1 Rickettsiales bacterium
CAAAGTTCGCCTCAGCATGAAAGTTGTCGATCAACAAACCGGCGAAGATCTATCCGACCAATATGAAATGGCGGGTAAATCGATGCGTCGCAAACGCCAAGGCGGCGAGGCGCAAGAAGCATAGTCAAGCCTTCTTGTACTATAAAAATAAAAGCCGCGTTTGGGAAACCAGCGCGGCTTTTTTCTTATCTGCCTCTCCCATCGGGAGAGGTAAAAGTGCCCAAAAACAAAAAGGCCCGCTGAATAGCGGGCCTTTCCATCTCGTTAAGAGGTAGCTAACTACTTCTTCTTAGCTACTTTCTTTTTCGACTTCACAACTTTGCTAGCGGATTTTTTAGCAACAGTTTTTTTCTTAGCTGCTTTTTTAGCAGGCTTTTTCTTTGCAGTCGTCTTTTTAGCTTTTTTGGCCATTGCCATAGTAAACTCCATAAGTAGGTTAACAACGACTTCAATTACTCACATTTTACTTCCCCCCGCCAGCCCGACCCGCAAGATTAGTTGGCAAGAACATTATTTTTTTTCTCGTAATAATTTTTTGTTGCATGGATGACACAATGGTGGTGCGGCAAACATTCCGAATGCAATTTTTTATTGCTGCGCAAATTTTGTGCGCGATGCCATTTTATTAGACGAATTGTAGCACATCGTTTTCGTATTTGATGTGCTGCGATGTTGGATCGGATGTGTGCACGGCGAGTATGTTTAAATTCATCGGAAATGTTTTGTAGCCAGCATTTTCAAAAATACGGACGACTTTTTCTTTATCGGATTTGAGCACTTCGACCAATGCAACGGGTTTGAGCTTTTCAAGTATCGTCATTGCTCCGTAGAGCACTTCTTCTTCCATGCCTTCGACATCGATCTTGAGAAAATCAACGCGCTGGAGATTTAATGAATCAAGCGCGATGAGCGGCACGTCTTTTTTGAGATTGTTGTAGTCAATCGTTTGGCCGATGAATTCGGTTCTTGGGCCTTTTTTGATTTCAAAGCTGCCGAAAGAAGAAGGAACCAAATAGTTCGGTTCAGGGATTTGCATGATGCCGCATTCGGCGCCAACGGCCGCATAACGCGCGGTGACATTAAAGCAATTATTGATGCTGACATTGCCTGCGAGTGCGTAGAAAATTTTCTCTTGTGCTTCGAAGGAAAAAACATGTCCCCAATTATACATTAGGCGCGCCCACTCGATTGTGAAGACACCGACGTTGGCGCCGCAATCGATTGCGACGACGCCGTTGCCGAAATACATTTTTCGTGTGCGTAAAATGGAGCAGGTTAAGTCGACCTCGGTTTGATCAAAGCATGATTGAGTCATGAGTTGGTGCCCAACACCGAACGCACTGGCGGGTGTGCCGCAATAATCGTTGCGGTTGATGATCATGGTGCCGTGGTTCGTGGAGAGGAGAATAAACGGTGCGGGGCGTGAGATGTTTTGCATAGGGGCTCGCTATCCTAATAGATATCACGCTAGGCACTGTGATGCGGGCGCCGATTAGCGTCAAGCTATCTGGCGATGTGTTGATAAGCGGCTAGCTTTGTTTCTTGAGCAATTCGGCAATCAAGAATGCGAGCTCGAGTGATTGCGAGGCGTTGAGGCGCGGGTCGCAATGGGTGTGGTAGCGGTCGGAAAGATCGAGCTCGGAGATCGCCTGCGCGCCACCGAGGCACTCGGTCACGTCCTGGCCCGTCATCTCGAAATGCACGCCGCTGCCGTGGGTGCCTTCGGCATGGTGGATGGCAAAGAATTTGCGCACCTCGGTGAGAATATCGGTGAATTTGCGGGTTTTGTAGCCATTGGGTGATTTGATGGTGTTGCCATGCATCGGGTCGCAGCTCCACACCACGTGGCGGCCTTCGTCTTTGAGCAACTTCACGAGTGGCGGCAGGAATTTTTCGACTTTATCCGCCCCCATGCGCGAGATGAAGGTGAGGCGGCCAGGTTCGTTATTGGGGTTCAGCACATCGCAGAGGCGGATTAAATCTTCCGGTGTCATGCTGGGGCCGACTTTGCAGCCGATGGGGTTGCTGACACCGCGTAAAAATTCCACATGCGCTTCATCCGGGTTACGGGTACGATCACCGATCCAGAGCATGTGGGCGGAGCCGACATAATACTCGCCTGTGTCGCGGTCGCGGCGGGTGAGGCAGGCGTCGTAATTCAGCAATAGCGATTCGTGCGAAGTGTAAAAACGCGCCTCAGAAAGCTCGCCAGTGGCATCGAGATTGAGGCCGGTGGCGTTGATGAAATCGAGGCAATCGTTAATGCGTCCGACGGTTTCGTGGAAGTGTTTGCCCTGCGGCGAGCTGCCCACGAAATCCATGTTCCCCGAGCGAGCTAGGGAACGTAGAAAGTTTAAGGTCGCGGCAGACTGGTAGTAGGCTTGGACCAGACGTTGTGGGTCTGGCACGCGCGCGCCGGCTTCGAAATCCATGCCGTTGACCATGTCGCCGCGGTAGCTCGGTAACTCTTGACCATTTTTCTTCTCGAATCCATCCGAACGCGGTTTGGCGAATTGGCCGGCGATGCGACCAACTTTTACTACGGGTGAACCTGCGCCATACATTAGTGCGATGGTCATCTGAATCAATACGCGGAAGAAACTGCGCAAATTGGTTTCGTTGAACTCGGCGAAACTCTCGGCGCAATCACCACCTTGGAGCAAGAATGCTTTACCGAGGGACGCTTGGGCCAATTCGCGCTTCAAGGAGCGAATTTCCTCCGGCGAGATGAGGGGGGGCAGGCCTTTTAGGCTTGTTTCGGCAGCCTTAACAGCGCCAGCATCCGGGTATTCCGGCTGTTGCTTAATGGTTTTTTGGCGCCAGGACTCTACCTCCCAGGCAGGGATGGCGGGGATCTTTTTCACTTTTTCAGTACTGGCCATGATGCTAACACTTGCGTTACGGGGGCTTTAACCCTAGGAAACAGGCGGTATATTTAGGGACGGGGACGCCGGATGTCTAGTGCTATTGATGCGAATCATACCATTGCCTTCATGGGGGTGGAAGGGGCCAATGCGGACCTCGCCTGTCGGCAAAATTACCCATATATGACGACCTTAGCGCTTAATTCCTTCGAAGATGTATTTGAAGCGGTGGCCCAAGGCCGCGCGAAATACGGCATGGTGCCGATTGAAAATAGCCAGGCGGGACGGGTGGCGGAGATTCATAACCTGCTGCCACGGACCAATTTGCATATTGTGGCGGAGCATATTCAGAAGGTGGAACATCACCTTTATGGGGTTGCGGGTGCCAAACTGGCGGATGTGAAGGATGTGTATTCCCACCATCAAGGTCTGCTGCAATGCCGGACGTTTATTCGGGAACATAATCTTGCCACGCATATTCATGATAACACTGCCACCGCTGCGCGGGATGTGGCCGCATGGAAAGATAAAAGCAAAGCGGCGATTTGTTCTGCATTGGCGGGCGAGCTTTACCAGCTAAATCGGATTGCGGAAAATATTCACGATACAGAGGATAATGAGACATTGTTCGTTGTACTTGCTCATGAACCAATTGATCCTGATCCGGCGCGAGGCAAAGTGTTGACGAGTTTATTCTTCACGGTGCGCAACATTCCGGCCGCGCTTTATAAATCGCTCGGTGGGTTCTCGACGAATGGCGTAAATATCATCAAGCTTGAAAGCTATATTCGTGCAGGGGCCCATAGCAGCGCACAGTTTTTTATGACGTTCGAGGGACATCCAAGCCAACGCCCGGTGCAATTGGCGCTGGAGGAACTTGGTTTTTTTACTGAAAAAGTGAATGTGCTTGGCGTATACCCGGCAGATAAATCGCGCGGGTAATCTCGCTTTAGGCCGTTAAATAATGTGGCCATCATTTATGTGTTTCTAATGATTTTGCCTAGTGCTTCACAGCGCAGTTTGAGGTGCAGGTAGCTATACCGGAGACGTTAGCGGACAATCATTGTTCGTCGTTCACAGAAACAGGAGAGTTCTATGCTTAACTGGGTCATTACATTCTTCCTGCTTGCCATTGTGGCAGCCATCTTCGGTTTTGGTGGTTTGGCAGGATCGTTCGTTGAGATCGCTAAATTCTTGGCAGTGCTGTTCGTGGTGCTGTTTGTCGTCAGCCTGGTTTACCAAATGCTGACGGGACGCCGCCCGAATCCGCCGATTGTCTAACTGAATTGCTTGTTCCCTTACCTCGATGGGGTCGTTTCGGCGACCCCATTCTTATTGGACATTACTGCGGCAAAGTAAGGGTAAAAACAGCGCCGCCATGTTGGGGGTCATTGCTAACTTTTACGTCGCCACCCAAAATATGCATGAGGGCACGGCAAATGGCGAGGCCAAGGCCGGTGCCCGCGCTTTGATGATCACTTTTGGCGAAGCGGGTGTATTTTGTGAAGATGGAATCTTCCTTGCCGGAGGGAATGCCAGGGCCTTTGTCTTTTACCTGGATGACACATTCGTTGGAGGAGTGATCCATGCCATAGGTGATATCGATGATGGATGGGTTGCCGCCATATTTTACGGCATTATCGAGGATAAGGGAAAGGGCGCGGCAAATAAGGGAAGCGTCGCTGTAGATCGTGATTTCGCCAGCGAAGGGTTTTATAGTGACGCGGCTGCCTTTCAGCCGATTATCGAGATGGATGAGGCATTCGCGCAGGGCATTGCCAAGATCCATCGTGACGAGGCGGGGTTTGACCATGCCGCTTTCGAGCTTCGCCATATCGAGAATGTTGCTAATAAAGTTATCGAGCCGATAGGCTTCTTGTAAGGCGGTTTCGATCAATATCGCTTTTTTCTCGGCGGAGAGTTTGTCTTTCATCCGCGCGTAAATCTCGATGGAGCCGATCATGGAGGCGAGGGGGGTTTTTAGGTCGTGGGAGACGGCGGAAAATAATTGGCGATGCATCCGCTCACGCTCTTTTTCAAACGCGCCTTCATCCATTGGCGAACCGCTTTTTTTCTTGCTCACTTTCGTTCCTTTAGTCCTTTCGAGAGTTGTGCTTTGCTGTAGCATGATACTACCCCTCTTTTTTTGTTGTTGTGAAGGCGTCATTTTGAGGAAAACGACGCCTTCTAAGTTAATGTATGTTAGCTCTCCCGCTAGTGGCTTGCTGTGCTGTTCTTAATATCATCACCTGTATCTTTTACGGCATCACCAATTTTTTGGCCTGGGGTGCGGTCTTCGAGCTGCCGCGCCGCCTTATCGACACCTTGGGGAAGCTCGTGGATTGCATCGCCTAATTTCTCTGTGCCGGTACGGCGGTCGGGCATGGTAAGAAATGCATAGACAAGGGCAACTGCTACAATCGCGACGATAATGCCCAATGCCATGCGGCCATTGGAAGTGGTTTGCGCTTCATTCATGAGGATACTCCTTCAAAACGGTTAAACGGGTTTGCTTTCTTCGCAGTTGCAGCCGAGGGTTTGCTCTAGTTGGGGGGCAATATCATCGATCCGCTTGACGGCTTTGAGGAGGTTTTCCTCCTGTGAGCGTTGTTCGCTGGTGGCAGGGTTGCCACCTTCGCCTTCGAGGCGTTGCAGCTCGTCGGCCGCGAGTTTCAGCTTGCTGCGAACTTCTTCGAGCCAATGAGGCGCATTCTCCGACAATTTGTGTGCGGCGGAGATACCGCGGCGATAAGATTCCATCCAACGTTCCATGGTTTCAATATGGTGGCGGATGCCTTCTTCTTCGAGGGTAGATTCGTAACGGACGAGTAGATGTTTGAGATCGTTGGTAAGGGCTTCCACTTCCTCAAGCGTGACGGCTGGTGTGAGCGATGGCGCCTCACTAGGGGTAATAGATGATTGAGTCGCTGTTGGTATTTTTTGCGCGGTGTTTTTCATAAACCTGTCCAAACATGGGTGAATGTAGATCTAGTTTAAGCAAAACTGCCGTAAGACCGCAGTATGGAAGCGAATTCAGCGTATAAGGAACCAAACAAGAACCGTTTAGGCAGCTTGAGTGGCGTTTACTAAGGTCATGAGTTTTCGAGATAACATCTCGGGGTGGATGGGTTTGCTCATATAGTCGTCCATACCCGCTTGAATGCAGCGTTCGCGGTCGCCAGCTAGCGCATGGGCAGTGACGCCCAAAATGGGCTGATGGTAATTGCGTTCCTGTTCGAGCTCACGAATGCGTTTGGTGGTTTCGTAGCCGTCCATTTCGTGCATTTGGACGTCCATAAGAATCGCAGCATAGGGCTTTTTGCAGGTTTGAATTTTATCGACGGCAGCTACGCCGTTATCGACGGCTTCGACATCGAAACCCAAATTTTCCAGCATCATCGAGGCGACCATGACATTGGGGGCATAATCCTCGACCAACAATACAGTACCGAGCTTTAGCTTGGGGGGCGCTTTAGTAATACCGCGCGGTTTTATGTTGGGAACGCGAGCATTGCTGATTTCAAGCGCTAGATTCAAGGTGAAGGTAGAGCCGCTTCCTAAGCTGCTAGTGACGGGGAGGTCGCCATTCATTAGCTGGGCGAGGGATTTGCTGATGGCCAATCCTAGGCCAGAGCCACCGAAACGGCGGGTGATGGTTTGATCGGCCTGCACGAAGCGATCAAAAATGAGGTTGATATGTTCGGGCGCGATGCCAATGCCGGTATCGGTAACGGTGATGGTGAGAGGAATGCTCTCTTCCCGCTCGGCGCCGCACTCGGCTTTAATCGTAATGCCGCCTTCTGTCGTGAATTTGAGGGCATTGCTGATGAGGTTGGAGAGGATTTGCTTCACCCGGGTTGGGTCGCCAATAAAGTTGCGGGTAGCGGTGGTATCTAGGAATTGGACATTGAGGGCTTTGGCTTTGGCTTCTTCGGCAAACATGCGTTGGAGGTCATCAAATAGGGCGCTGAGCGTGAAAGGCTGTTGTTCAAGTCGCACTTGCCCAGATTCGATACGACTGAGGTCGAGCAGATCATTAATGAGGCGGAGCAAGAGGTCGGCGCTTGATGATAGGGTGTTCACCATTTGGCGCTGTTTCTCATCGAGCTTGGTTTGGGCGAGAAGGTGCGAAAGGCCGATTACGGCGTTCATGGGGGTACGGATTTCGTGGCTCATCGTGGCCAAGAATTGGCTTTTGGATTGATTTGCGATTTCGGCATTTTCCTTAGCGACGAGGAGTTCTTCGCGTTGCATTTGGTTTTCGCGCGCGAGGCGGTCTTTTGTGAAGGCGGCCTGCATGATGGCAGGGAGAAGTTCCATGTAAAGCTGGCCAGTGTCCTTCACGGCATAGTCGGCCGCACCATTTTCGAGAGCTTGGAGGGCAACTTGCTCATCGCCGCTTGAGGTGAGGATGATAATGGGAGGATAATCGGTGATGGGAGTAAGTTGACTAATGAGTTCGAGCCCATTCATGCCGGGGGGCAAGTGATAATCGAGCAGAATCAGGTCGTAGCGATCCTTTTTGAGGGCGACCAGACCGGCTTCGGCGGAAGTGGCGATTTCAATCTCGAAGCGTGCGCGCTCCATACGTTTTTGTAGGAGGCGAGCAAGACCTTCATCATCCTCGATGTATAGAATCTTTCGCAGATGCTCGGGTGTATGTACCATGGCAGCCTCAGTTTGGTAGTTGAACGATGGAAAGCATATTTCCGAGCTTTTTGATGGCATCAGCGAATTGCTCGTATTCGACTGGTTTGGTGACGTAGATGTTGCAACCTAGCTCATAGCAACGGCGGACTTCACGTGGGTTGTCGGTGGTGGTGAGAATAATGACAGGAAGAACTTTAGTGCGCTCGTGGCTGCGGATGCGGCGGAGTACCTCGTAACCATCAATTTCTGGCAAATTCAGGTCGAGCAGTACCAGTGCATGTTTAAGCGAGATGGGTGGCGGGGTATCACTGAAGAGAAAATGGATAAGTTCCTGGCCGCTACCGAATTGGATGAGTTCGTTATTCACGCCACCCCGGCGCAGGTTTTTTTCGATGAGGCGCGCGTGCCCGGCATCATCCTCAACCATAAGGATGGTGGTGTTTTCAACAGTTGTTAAGTCAGTCATCATAGCGGTGCGCCTTTAATGCGCACGGGGAGAACAAAATAGAATACCGTGCCTTTACCAAGTTCAGATTCGAACCATATACGGCCACCAAGTTTGCGTATTAATGTTTTTACGTAAGCCATGCCCATTCCCATTCCTCGGATTGCAGAGCTATTGGCAGCTCGGCGGAATATCTCAAATACTTTATGGGCGTCGGTATCAGATATTCCCCTTCCATTGTCGGACACAGAGAATAAAATTTCCGTAAGGAAAGCTTTGGCGGTGATGTAGATATGGCCGGGTTTGTTGGGATCAAGGTATTTTATCGCATTATCCAATAGGTTAGAAAATATTTGCTCAAGTGCCAAGGCATCCGTCACCACGGTTGGTAGGTCGGAACATTCAACGGTGACCTGACGTTTTGCGATATCGTGCGCCAAGACGTTAAGACACCGCTGGACGATGGTCTCAGAATCAACCGGCTCGAATTTATACTCCCGACGGCCGATGCGTGACATTTGCAAGATGGCGGAGGTGAGTTTATCCATCCGGTCGACAGCGGAGTTAATGAAGCCGAGCGCTTCGGGCACATCTTTGTGGAAGGTGTTAGCAACGGTTTGCTGCTCCCCGGGGGGAAGATTTTCGAGGATATGATCGATGATGGGTTGCACCTCGGCGAGGGAGTGGGTGATTTCGCCGGCGAAGCCTTTGAGGTTCACCAGTGGCGCGCGTAAATCATGCGAGGCGATGTAGGTGAAACCTTCGAGATCCGCATTCAATTGTTTGAGTTCTTCTTCACGTTCTTTTTGGGCGGTGATATCGGTATGGGCGCCGATGACGCGTAAAATATTGCCTTCTTTATCCCAGGTGCCTACCCCGCGTGACATATGCCAACGCCAAGTGCCATCGCGGTGTTTGAGGCGAAAGACGTTATTATATTCCTGCGTCTTGCGCTCCATATAGTCGTGAATGGTTTGCCAGGTTTGATTGGCATCGTCTGGGTGGAGGATGTTGTTGAAAGCATTGATGTTATTTGGGAATTCATTGTCACTGTAGCCGAGCATCGCTTTATAGGATGGGGAATAATAGATACTATTGGTTTGGGGATTATAGTCGTAAATGCCGTCGTTGAGGCTGTTCATGACGAGTTTAAAGCGTTCTTCGCTCTCGGTGAGGGCATGCTCGAATTTTTTGGTGCGGGAGATAAGAGAGTAAATCAGCATATTGGCGATGGCGAGTGCGCCGAGGCCAATGGCAGTGCCCATGAGCAGCGTCATCACATAGCGCCGCTGCTGTTTGCGAGTAGCTTCCAGGCGATAATCGAGCAGCTTGTATTCAGTGGCCATGATCTCATCCAGATCAGCGCGGACGGTATCAAGCGCGTGCTGGCTTTCCTCGAGCTCTTGGGTGGATATGGCACGTTTTTTAGTGCGGATGAATCGTTTAAGGTGAAGACTAATGGAGTCTTTGTAGATCTCCACATGGCCGCGCAGTTTTGCAATATTTGCGGTTTGAACGGGATTATCTTGGGTAGCGACGGCGAGAAG
>JBGAJE010000063.1:0-9484 GCA_044225085.1 Rickettsiales bacterium
CGACATTCTCGGCCTTATGCTCGCCGATCATCACCTTGATGTCGTGTTTGCGCAGCCGGTCGACCGTATAGCCCTCGGCCATATCCGACCCCTGCACCTGATAGCCAAGATTATGCAGCACCTCCGCAATCCCGCTCATCCCAATCCCACCGATACCGACGAAATGCAAGCGACCGACATCCAGCGGCATATGGTTCCCCGGCGTGAAGGCACGAATTTTTTTAGTCATGGCTAGCTCTCTTTTCTCGTAAGCAATGGGCGCTTTTTACAAGCGTATACCAAATCTGGCGGCAATCACAACGGTGATAGCGTAAAGCACCACCGTGAGCAGGCAAGCCGCACCCAGCGCCGGCCAAAACCCAATACCCGCACGCAGCATAGCGGGGAATACCAGAAACATCGGCAGCGACGGCAATACATACCAAAACGTCGCCTGCGCATGGGCAGCGATGCGCTCTTTATCGCCCGTATCATGCCACAGCCAGAGGATGGCAAGGAGGGAAATGAGTGGCAGCGAAACAATCAACGCCCCAAAGGATGGGCTGCGTTTCGCCACCTCCGACACAACCGCGATGATGATGCCCGACAATGCCGCTTTGATCCAAAAATACATCATGCGAGTACCACATCGGCGAGTGCATCCGCCGCATCCGTGCGGCCCAACGCGCGCATGGCGGCGGCCGCATCCGTCAGCCGCTGGGGGAGGCGCAGCCAGGTATCCAGCCGCGCGGCGAGTGATTCCGGCGTAAACGCATCCTGCGTCACCACCCACCCCGCACCCGTATCCTCAATCGCCTGAGCGTTAAAATATTGGTGGTTATCCGTCGCAATCGGCAGCGGCACCAGCAGCGCCGGGCGCCCCGCCACCATTAGCTCGGCAACGGTTGATGCACCCGCGCGGCAAATCACCACATGCGCCGCCGCTAATCGCGCCGCCATATCTGAGAAAAACGGCGCAAGATCGACCTGCATATTGAGCGCCGCATATTTCGCACGCACCGCCTCAATTTCCCCCGCGCGACATTGCTGATCCAACCGAACCCGCGCCCGCATGGGCTCGGATAGCAGCATGCATGCAGCCGGAATCACCTCACTAAACACACTCGCCCCTTGGCTACCGCCGATCACCAGCACGCGCATCAGCCCATCTTCCGCGAGCACCGGATAATCAATGCCCGCCAGCGAACACACCGTCGCGCGCACCGGGTTGCCCGTCAGCACCACGCGGCCCACCGCATCTGGCGGCATTTTCTGCGTTTGAGCGTAGGTCGTCGCAATCGCGCTCATGCGCGGCGCGAGGGCGCGATTCACTTTGCCGAGCACCGAATTCTGCTCATGCACAATCGTCCGCCGCCCGGCAATCACCGCCGCCACCATCGTCGGGAAGGATGGATACCCACCAAACCCCACCACTGCCACGGGCCGCAATGTTCGAATGAGCCGCAAGGCCTGCACCACCCCAACAAAAATCCCGACTACACTTCGCAATTTACGCACCACGCCACCACCCAGCGACGCCGCACGAATCGTATGAATCGGAATCTGCGACAGCACACTCTCCGCACCAAGCTTACTATACTGATGAAACCGATGATCGGTAATGAGATGCACCTGCACCCCCCGCGCACGCAGCACTTCCGCCAACGCCTCCGCCGGGAAAATATGCCCGCCGGTGCCGCCCGCCGCAAGAATCACTGTTTGAGTATTTGCCATGCCGCGCATCCTGTCGCGCAGATAAGGTTTGCGCAAGCGTTTCGTGATTATTTGCGATACCGAACATTCCCACGCGACTTACCGCCCCTCGTCTCCCCAAACCGCTTCCGTGTCAGCGCGAGCAGCATGCCCATCCCCGCCGCCATCGCAATCAGTGAGGAACCGCCGTAGGAAAGAAACGGCAACGTCATCCCCTTCGCGGGCAGCAGATTCACCGCCACCCCCATATTCACAATCGCCTGAATGCCAAACTGCGTCAGCAGCCCGCCCGCAGCAATGGTGCGGAACATATCCTGCTCACGCGACAGATTCAGAAACCCACGCACGACAATGAAGGCGAAAAGCGTCACGATCAGCATGCAAAAAAACATCCCGAATTCCTCACCCGCGACAGATAAAATAAAATCCGTATGCGCATCGGGAATATGCTGCTTCACCAGCCCCTCGCCGGGCCCACGCCCAAAGAAACCGCCTTCTTTAAACGCCTCAAGCGACTTTTCAACTTGGTAGTTATCGCCGCTGGATGGATCCAAAAACCGATCGATCCGCGCCGCCACGTGCGGCAGCGCATGGTACGCCGCGAACACGCCACCAATGCCCAGCACAATCATCGCCGCCACCCAAATAAACGGCATCCCTGCGAGGAAAAACTGTACGCCGAACATCCCCGTCACCGTCACCGTCATCCCAAAATCCGGCTGGATGATGAGCAGCAACGCAATCAACAAATAAATCACCGTCGCGACGCGATAACTCGGAAAATCCGGCATCACAAACCGCGCCGAGAAAATCCACGCCAGCACCACCGCCATGCACGGCTTCATAAATTCCGACGGCTGAATCGACATCCCTGCGAAGTGAATCCAACGCACCGCACCCTTATTCTCATAGCCAATAAGCGGCAGCAGCAACAGCAACAGCAAACTTACCGCGAATCCGATAACCGCAACGCGTCGAATCTGCGGCGCATCCAGCATCGAGATCAAAATCATCAACACCGTCGAAATCCCGAGGAAGATTTGATGGCGCGACACAAAATAAAAATCCGGCAACCCAATACGCCGCGCCACCGGCGGACTTCCCGCCATAACAAGAAAAAAACCGATGCAGATAAGCGTCATGATCGCAATCAGCGTCGCGCGATCCACTGTCCACCACCAGCGCCCCAGCGCCGTCGTATTGCGTCGATCAAGCGGCTGAGCCATGCGCGCCTCCTTGCGATTTCCACGCGTGATAGAGCGCGCGGAACGCCTCACCCCGTACCTCGAAATTCGAGAATTGATCAAACGACGCGCAAGCTGGCGCTAACACCACCGGCGCCGTCCGCCCAGTTTTTTGTGCCGCCTCCGTTGCCGCATGCGCCGCCGCATAAAATGCTTTCTCCAACGTTTCGCTGATCGTGTAGGCTACCTTGCCCTCCAGCGTTTTAGCGAATTCCGCCGCCGATTCCCCAATCAAATACGCATGGCGGATTTTGGAGAAATACCCCGCGAGCGGTGCGATGCCACCTTCTTTCGCCACACCGCCGGCGATCCAGTAAATCCCGTCATACGTCTTGAGTGCCTTCTCCGCCGCATCCGCATTCGTCGCCTTGCTGTCATTCACAAACGCCACACCATTCACTTCGCCAAGCCACTCCATGCGATGTGCCAGGCCTGGATAGGTCTGCATCGCTTTCATCACCGCATCATGCGCGCAACCAAGTGCGATACATGCCGCATAAGCCGCCGCCGCGTTCTGCCAATTATGCGCACCCTGCAGCGCTTTCACCAATCGCAAATCGCCGGTCAATAATGGCTCATGCAACGTGTTATGCAACACACCATCACGCGCCCAAACCCCGCGCGCAACCTCCTGCGTTACGCTGATCGGCATCACATGCCGCCCCGCCGCCAGCCGATGGCAAATCGCCGCACTATCCGCATCGTCAATTCCCACGATTGCGACATCATCCGCCGATTGGCGATCGAAAAGATGTTCCTTCGCCGCGATATACGCTGTCATACTGCCATGATGATCCAGATGATCCGGCGAGATATTCAGCAGCACCGCAACATTAAAACGCGTGCTGCGCACAAGGTCGAGCTGGTAGGAGGAAAGTTCCAGCACATAAATCCCATTACTCTCCAGCGGCCCCAAATCGAGCGCTGCCGTGCCGAGATTGCCACCCACCTCAACACGCCTACCGCATGCTTTCAGCAGATGCGCGATCAACGTCGTCGTCGTCGATTTTCCGTTCGTGCCCGTGATGCCGACATACGTCGCATTCGGCTGGGCACGATAAAGAAGTTCGATGTCGCCGATCACTTCCACACCCGCTTCACGCGCGGCAACCACAGCCGGATGATTCAGCAAAATACCAGGGCTCATCACGAGCGATGAAAACCGCGCGAAATTCCATTCTGCCACCGGCGATATACGCACGGCCGGAAACTCCTTTTGCACACTAGCACGCGTCGCATCCTTATCATCCCACGCCCAAACTTCTGTACACGACGCAAGCAAACTCGCAATCGTCGCCCGGCCGGATTTGCCGAGGCCGACGACGCCGTAACTTGCACCCTTCACCTGTGGAATAAGAATCATCTACCGCAGCTTCAATGTGGAAAGTCCGATCAGCGCAAGAATCACCGCAATGATCCAAAACCGAATCACAATCGTCGGCTCTTTCCAGCCCAACTTCTCGAAGTGATGGTGAATCGGCGCCATGCGAAACACGCGCTTACCGGTAGTTTTGAACGAAATCACCTGCACGATGACGGACACCGCCTCAAGCACAAACAACCCGCCAATCACCGCCAACACAATCTCATGCTTTGCAATCACCGCAATCGTGCCAAGCGCGCCGCCGAAAGCGAGCGAGCCCGTATCGCCCATGAACACCATCGCCGGCGGCGCGTTATACCAGAGGAATCCAAGCCCTGCCCCGATCATCGCCGCGCAGAACACGGCAAGCTCACCCGAGCCAGGCACGAAATTAATCTTGAGATATTCCGCAAACACCGCGTTACCGACGAGATACGTAATCAGCGCAAAACACGCTGCTGCAATCATAATCGGCACAATCGCGAGACCATCAAGCCCGTCGGTAAGATTCACCGCGTTCGACGCACCCACAATCACCACCATCGCAAACGGCACATAAAACGCGCCGAGATTCAACAGCAAACTTTTCACAAACGGCAGTGCGAGATGGTGATTCATACTCTCCGGCGTCACCATCGTAATCCACAACGCCGCCACCGCTGCAATCGCAAACTGCAGCACAATTTTGATACGCCCAGCGAGACCCTTCACATTTTTCTTCGAAACTTTGAGGTAATCATCCGCAAAGCCAATCGCGCCATAGCTCAACGTCACCAGCAGCGCAATCCACACGTAATGGCTGGTAATATCCGCCCATAAAATCGTCGAGACAGTGACCGCGAACAGCATCATCAACCCGCCCATCGTCGGCGTGCCTTTTTTCGTCAACAAATGCGATTCCGGCCCATCATCGCGAATCGGTTGGCCGCCATTTTGTTTTGTCCGTAACCAACGAATCAGCCGCGGGCCGATCACAAAACTAATCACCAGTGCCGTGATAATCGCCCCCCCGCTGCGAAACGTGAGGTATTTAAACAAATTGAAAAACTGGACATGAGCCGCCAGCGGAAACAGTAAATTATAAAGCATCGGCGTTCTCCTCGATTGCGCGCACCACCACATCCATCCGGCTGCCGTGTGAACCTTTGACCAGCACGAGATCGCGCGGCTGCAGCGCTTCAACAACCACCGGCGCAAGCTCGCGGCTCGTTGCGCGATATTCGCCGCGCATGGCTTCCGGCAAGGCGTGATAAAGCTTTTCCATAAAGATTCCCGCCGCGAATACCAGTTTCATTTGGTTATTCACAAGCGTAGGCACTAGCCCCACATGCAGTTCCTCCGCATGGTCACCAAGTTCGAGCATATCGCCCAGCACCACCACCGTGCGAGCCCCACCCGGCGTTGCATCACGAATTTCGGCGATTTTCTCAATCGCGCCCTTCATTGAAACTGGGCTCGCATTGTAGCAATCATCCACCAGCCGCAAATGCCCGCCTTTGACGCTGAGTTTGCGAATCTGGCCGCGCCCCTTCGGCTCAGTGAAATGCTCAAGCGATGCCGCCGCGCGCGCCAAATCACCACCCAACGCATCCACAATCGCCAGCACGGCGACTGACGCCACCGCCCAATGTTTGCCGATCGTGCCAAGCGGATAGGCAATCGGCGTGCCCGCAATCACAGCCTCGACCCGCGTATGATCCTCCTCGATATGATACCCGCTGAGACGACACACCGCGTCCTTCGCTGTACCGAAGGAGAGCACACGGTCAAGCCCCCGCGCCTCGGCATGGCGCTTGAGACGCGCGAAATGCGCATTATCCGCATTGAGCACCGCCACACCCGCGCCGGCCATGCCTTCGAAAACAGCCGCCTTCTCATCCGCAATCGCTTCAACGTTTTTGAAATGCTCGAGATGCACCGCATCCACCGTCGTAATCAGCGCCACATCCGGCTGCGCCATGCGCGAAAGCGGAGCGATTTCCCCGGCATGGTTCATACCCATCTCAATGATGGCGTAATCAAGCTTCAGCGGCAAATTCGCGAGCGTCAGCGGCACGCCGAGATGGTTGTTGAGGTTACCCTTCGTCGCATCCACCGTGCCGATGACGCTAAGCGCTGCTGCGAGCATTTCCTTCGCCCCCGTTTTGCCGACACTGCCGGTGACACCGATGAATTTCGCTTTGCTGCGCAAGCGCGCCGCCATGCCCAAATCCTGCAACGCCCGCTCCACGTCGCGCACAATCACGAGGCGCGCGGGGTCGACGCCATCAAGCTGACGCGTAACGAGCGCGGCCACCGCACCCTTATCCAGCGCCGCGGCGACATAATCATGCCCATCCACCTGCGCCGGGCAGCGACAAATACCGCGCCGCGCGCAATGCTGCGGGTATCGATACTCACTGAGCTCGCCACCCAGTCCCCCGTGGCGAGGCCATGCGTGGCGGTAGCAACTTCCTGTGCGGTCCATTGGGCATTCATGCAGCAACTGCCTTTCTGATTTCGTCAGCATCGTTGAAATGGAGTGTCTGCTTGCCTATGATCTGGGTTGTTTCATGACCTTTACCGGCGATGACCAGCACATCGCCCGTTTGTAATTTCTGTATCGCGGCTTGAATCGCTTCCGAGCGATCGCCAATCTCCTGCGCCCCCGGCGCGGCCGCCAAAATTGCTGCGCGAATTGCCGCAGCATTTTCGCTGCGCGGATTATCATCCGTCACAATCACCTGATCCGCAAATTTCGCTGCCGCCGCCCCCATCAATGGGCGTTTCCCCGCATCGCGATCACCCCCGCAGCCGAACACGACATACAGTTTTTTCGCCGTATGCGGACGGAGCGTTTTGAGGATATTCTCAAGCGCCGCCGGCGTATGCGCATAATCGACAAACACCGGCGCGCCATGCGCGGTAGCAACGCGCTCCAACCGACCAGGCACGCCCTGCAACTGCGGCAACAGCTTGATGAGCGCCTCTTCCTTCAACCCTGTCGCCTGCAGCAACCCAATCGCGGTAAGCATGTTATTAAGCTGAAACGCACCATAAAACGGCAAAGTGAGATCATGCATTTTGCCGCGCAATACCACCCGCGCCATCAGCCCATCCGCATGCGGCACGACTTGGTGAATGCGATAGGTCGCATCCGCATGACTGCCAAAGGAAACAACTTTGAGCGCGCGCTTATCACAGATGGTTTTAAGCGCGCCATAATGCACATCATCATGATTCAGCACCGCCGTCGCCGCATCACGCAACACGCGTGAGAAGAGCAACGACTTGGCCTCGAAATACGCCTCAAGCGACGGATGATAATCGAGATGGTCCCGCGCAAGATTGGTGAACGCCCCGGCGCAAAATTTCACCCCATCCAGCCGCTTCTGGTCAAGCCCATGGCTCGATGCTTCAATCGCCACATAATCAATCTTCTCCGCCGCCAATTCGCTCAGAGTGTTTTGTGCAGCAGAATCGGCTCGGGCGAGGTGTTGTTTGCTGGGAATGCAGCATCAAGTTTTGCGTTTGGCGATCGCAGCCCCAGCGTGCCAATCGAGGCCGATGCATGGCCCGACAGCGCTGCGAGCTGGCGCACAAAATCCGCCGTCGATGTCTTCCCATCCGTCCCCGTAATGGCCATGCAATAACGCGGCTGCGCGCAATAAAACGCCGCGGCCATTGCACTCACCGCTGCACGCATATCCTGCACGCGCACAGCAATAACATGCGGCGCAACTTCCACCTTTGCATCCGCCGACAGCATCACCGCAACGGCACCAGCTTTCACCGCATCCGGAATAAATTGCGCCCCATCCGCCTTCACGCCCGGCATCGCCACAAACAGCGCCCCTGGCGTCACTTGCCGCGAATCCGTGGTGATGCCATCAATGCGAATCGCTGCATTCCCAACAATCTGCGCATCGAGCGCCGCGCGTGCGATGAGATCAGAAAGAAGCCGCATGAACGCCCTCCTTCTGTGCACGTTCTGCCTGCGCATTTTTCGCGCGCGCTTCGGCGCCCGCCCACATCGCATCCACGCGGCCATCCTGCGGGGTAAAATCCGGTTTCATCGCCAACAGCGGCGCCATGCGCTGCACCACTCGCCCGACAACGGGCGCTGAAATCCAGCCACCAGTCGCAAATCCATAAGTCGATTTATTGCCCTTCGGCTCATCGACCATCACAAGAATCGCGTAGCGCGGCTCACTGATCGGAAACACAGCAACAAAAGATGCCACTTTCGCATCATGATTATAAATGCCATTGGCATTTTTCTCGGCGGTCCCCGTCTTCCCACCAACATCGTAACCGAGCGCATCCGCAGATTTTCCGGTGCCGTGCACCACCACCAATCGCAACAAATCCCGTACATTCTGAATCGCGCGCTGCGAAATCACCGGCCCGCTGCGTGGCTTATTTTTGCTGCCATCCTTGAGCAGCGTCATCACCGGCAGGGTTCCATCGCCCGCCACGGCTGCAATGGCATCCACAAGCTGCACCGGCGAAACGGAAATCCCATGACCGTAGGAAACCGTCATCGTCGTCAGTTCTGGCCATTCCTTCGGCACAATCGGTCGACCAATCTCAGGAATCTCAAGGCTCGCAGGCTCAAGTAACCCCAAGGATTTCAGAAATGCCCGCTGGCGTTTCGCGCCGATATCAAGCGCCATTTTCGCCGCACCGATATTGCTCGAATAGGCAAAAATCTCCGGCACCGAAAGCCACCGCCCCTCCGGATGCGCATCACTAATCGTGAAGTTCCCCATCTTGATCGGGCGGCTCGCATCGTACCCGCTTTGCATATTGACAAGCTTGTTTTCAAACGCCGCCGCCATCGTGAAGGTCTTGAACGTCGACCCCATTTCATACACACCGAGTGTCGCGCGATTAAACCGCGCATCGTCGCTAGCCTTACCCGGCTGATGCGGGTCGAATTCCGGCATATTCGACATCGCAAGGATTTCGCCCGTGCTCATATCCATCACGATGCCCGTCGCGCCGAGGGCATTGAATGCACTCATCGCCCGTGCAAGCTCCTCATGCATGATCGACTGAATCCGCAAATCGAGCGAAAGTTGCAGCGGCGCACTATCGACCGGGTCCTGCAACCGATCGTCGAAGGATTTTTCAAGTCCCGCGAGGCCTTGATTATCCACCCCAACATAACCGATGAGATGCGAAAACAATCCGCCATACGGAT
>JBGAJE010000064.1:0-9695 GCA_044225085.1 Rickettsiales bacterium
GCTAGCGGCAATATTGGCGACGATGGTTTCGTTTAGGCCCCCTGCCCATGCAGCTTCCTTTTCGATCGTGAGTCTGACGGCAGTTTTGAGGCCGGAGAAGGAGAAATCGCAGCCGCCATCGCCGACCATCGGCTTGGGGAATATGTAGGCATGTGGGTTGCCGCGCGTGGCAGCGGCTTCGAGCGCCGGGCCGCCCGGATAGGGTAAGCCCAGCATTTTCGCACATTTATCAAAAGCTTCGCCGAGTGCGTCGTCTTTCGTGCCGCCGAGGCGAATATAGTCACCGACGCCGCGCACGATGAGTTGCTGACAATGGCCACCAGAAATCAGCAGCAAAAAATACGGGAACGGCACTTGGTGCGTGAGGCGCACGGTGAGTGCATGGCCCTCGAGGTGGTTGATGGCGATAAGTGGTTTATCTGCGGCAGCGGCGAGCGCTTTGCCGAGCATTACACCCACGATCACGCCGCCGATGAGGCCGGGGCCCGCGGTGACGGCGATCGCATCGATATCGGCGATGGTTAGATTTGCTTCGTCAAACGCGCGGCGATAGAGACGGTCGATTTGCGCGAGATGGGCGCGGGCGGCGATTTCCGGCACCACGCCACCATAGGGTGCGTGATCGTCGCGCTGTGTGGCTAATGCTTGCGCGAGCACGGTGCGATCCTCGCGCACGAGCGCAATGGCTGTTTCGTCACAGCTGGATTCGATGCCGAGGATGATGCGCGATTTTGTCATGTCACCAGTAAAAATAAATCTGCACTCGCCAGCGCTGGCGCAATCGGCTAGGCAAGCGGCATGTCGTTGGTTTTACGTATCGGCACCCGTGCCAGCAAACTCGCGCTTGCGCAAGCAGAAATGCTTGCTGACGCGCTGCGTGCCGCGCATCCGGGTATCGCGATCGAGATTGTTTCGATGACGACAGCAGGCGACCGCGAGTTGCATAAAACCCTCACGGATTGGGGTTATAAAGGGCTGTTTACCAAAGAACTTGAGGATGCATTGTTGGCAGGCACGGTCGATCTCGCCGTGCATTCGATGAAAGATATGCCAAGTGTATTGCCAGAAGGGTTGACCATCGCCGGGATGTTGCCGCGCGCGGATGTGCGCGATGCGTGGGTGAGCCCTATTCATGCATCCTTGAGGGATTTGCCGTCGGGGGCGGTGGTTGGCACGTCATCGGCCCGACGGTCAGCGCAACTGCTGCATAAGCGGCCGGACGTGAAGATCGTGCCGTTGCGTGGCAATGTGCAAACGCGGCTACGTAAGCTTGAGGAAGGCGAAGCGAGCGCAACCTTTTTGGCGGCCGCGGGTTTGCAACGTTTGGGGCTCGAGGCACATATCCGACAAATGATTCCGGCAAGTGAGATGTTGCCTGCAGTGGCACAAGGAGCGATTGGGGTGGAGTGCCGAGCGGATCGATTCGATATACTCGCGGCAGTTTCGATGGTGAATGATGCGGACACATCAACTTGCGTTGAGGCGGAGCGCGCGATGTTGCGCGTGCTGGATGGTTCGTGCCGCACGCCGATTGCAGGGCTTGCGACGTTGAAAGGTGAACGACTGAAGGTTGAAGGTGAAGTGCTCTCGCTCGATGGCACGATCCGTTATTATCAAATGATGGCGGGGGATGCTTCGGAGGCGGAAGCGCTTGGCATCGAGCTTGGTGAAGTGCTGCGCAGCCGCGCGGGCAAAGCGTTACTCACCAATGTCTAAATCGCCCTGCATTTGGCTCACGCGGCCGCTGACGGATAGTACGGCGCTAGCAGAAGCACTTGCTAAGCACGGGATTGAAAGCATTATCGCGCCAGTGATGCAGATTGAATCGGTGGTATCTCCCACGTCATCACAAAAGCCGGACGCGTTGCTACTTACGAGTCGCCATGCGGCGCATGCGTTGCTTGATTTGCCGCGCGATTGGCGCGCGTTGCCGGTTTTTGCAGTGGGAGCGGCGACGGCGGAGGCGGCCCGCGCAGCTTCATTTACCTCGATTAGAGAAGGCAACGACGGAGTGCTTGCGTTGTTGCCGCAGATTGCTGCCCATGTTCCGGCGGGGTCGCGCGTGCTTTATCTCGCGGGGGATGAGGTGAGCGCGGATGTGGTGACGTTACTTGGTGCGCGGGAAATTCTTGTCGAGCAAGTTACCGTTTATCGCGCGGTCGCGGCGGCTTCTTTGCCGGATGCGTTAGTGGCGGCGTTGGCACGCGAGCGAGTAACCGGTGCAGTGTTTTTTTCAACACGAAGCGCACAGCTTGCGATCACGTTGATGACTCAGCATGGGATCACGAAATCCGCAGCGCATCTTGATACGTATTGTCTCAGCTTGGCGGTGGCGCAAGCGGCTGGGGGCTTGGCGTGGCGAGGGCTGCATGCATGTCACCAACCGACTGTGGCGGCGATGGTGGAATTGGTGGTTTCCTGCAACGTAAGAGGATGATATAGCGGGCTTATGGATGGGAAAACGACATCGCCCTGGATCGCCGCGACGGCTTGTTGCGCATTGGTATTCGTCGCGGGTATGGTGGGCATCGCGGCCATGCGCACGCAAATGCTGATGCGGATGGATTCGGAAACAGCGCGGATGCGCGGCACCATCGGGCAATTGCAAAACCGCATTGTGGCGCTGGAATCGCAAACGGCGGCGTTGGCGCAAGTGGCCCAGCCCGATCCGGCACCGGTAAATGCGCTCAAGGCAGATCTCGAGGCGAAGGATAAAACGATCGCCGATCTCACGACGCGTATCGACACGCTGGAGAAGAAACCGTTGGTGGTGATGCCTGCCCCTCAACCGCTGGCGCCAACAGCAATGCCTAATTATACAACGCTAGTGAATGCAGTGCGCAGTGGCGCGGCGTTTGCTGATGAGTTGGGGGAATGGAAGCATTATCATCTCTTTAAGCCCGAGGATGTGGCACCGCTCGATCAAAGCGCGGCGACAGGAGTGGTGACCGAGGCTGCGCTGCGTAGCCAATTGCAGGCGGCGCTTGCTGGCATCGGTTCGACAGAGCCTAGTGATGGGCATGGGATTATTTCGCGTATTAACGCGCATTTGTCGGGACTCGTGTCGATCAAAAAACAAGGATCGGCGGATGTTTATAGCTCGCTGCGCACGCAAGTGGGAACGGCGGATCTCGCCGTGCTGAAACGCGACGTCGAGGCCTTATCGCCTGCGGATCGTGCACCGTTTGCGGCGTGGCTTGATGCTGTCGCGGTGCGTGATGCGGCGATGGAGGCCCTTACCGCGATCGCAAGTGCGCCCTCTAAATCAGCGGGTGCGCCATGATCCGATTGTTGATGTTTTTATTGATGCTGGTGCCGTTGGTGCTGGCGGGCAAGTGGTTACTTGAAGTGCCCGGCGAAGTTGAGGTGGTATGGCTGGGGTATGATATTACCATCCATATCGTCGTGTTCGCGTTTTTGTTGCTGATTGTGATGCTGCTAGTGGCGATTTTGGCGATCGGATTTTGGCAAGTCACGACTTGGCCGAAGCGGCGGCGGGTACGGCAGCAACATCGCACATTTACGCGTGGGCTCGACCAGTTGACGCGCGGGGTAACGGCGCTTGCGATGGGCGATGAAATCGCTGCACATGAAGCGCTGAAAAAAGCGCTGACGGCTTTGCCAGGCGAACCATTGCCGCAGTTGCTGACGGCGCAGCTGCTTCAACGCCAAGGGCGGCATGAAGATGCGCGGCTGCATTTTAAAGCGTTGATGAACCATACCATCACCACAGAACTGGCCACACGGCGGTTGATTGAGCAGCATGTTGCCAATCGCGAGTGGCTTGAGGCGATCAAACTGGCGGAGGAAGCACGTAAGATCACCCCGCGCGACCGTTGGCTCGCATTGACGCTAATCGATCTTTACGCGCGCATGGAAGATATAACACAAATGTTGGCGCTTACCGAAGGTTGGCAGTGGCAATCACCGCTCAGCAAGGAAGAGCGGCATCGTTATGCGGCGCTGGCGCATTATCTCAATGTCGCACGCCAAGCGAATGCGCATTTGAAGGCGCAGGAGTTACGCCATGCGGTGGGGTATGCACCGGATTTTTTACCCGCGATTCTCGATTATGCGGCGATATTGCAGGCAGAAGATTTCGCCGCGGCGGGCACGTAAATGGTTACGGCAAGCCTGGCTTGCGCAGCCGAATCAATTGCTCATCAAACCAATCTTGCTGACGCTGGAGGGGCTTTCACCGCGTTTGCAGGCGCGCTTGCTCAAGCCGTTTATGAAGGGGCCGATGACGGCGTTGCACTATCAGCTCGCGGCGGAGCAGGCGATGCTAGTGGATGAGCCCATGCGCGCGCGCGATTTGCTGGAAGATGCGTTGACGCTTGAAGAAAGCAAAGCCGCTTGCACATTGATGGCCGAGGTCGAGAAAGAATTGCGTGGGGGCGAAGCGTCGCATGCATGGCTGGCGCGGGCGGTTGATGCACCGGTGGGGCCGACTTGGGTTTGCGTGCAATGTGGGGCACAGCCTACTGCCTGGCAAATGCATTGCGACAGCTGCAACGGGTTCGACACGTTACGCTATGAGCGGCCAGAAGCGCGCATCACGAGTTTGGAGCTAGCTACTCGCCACTAGTGCGTGGCAGCAGGCGGCAGGTTGTGGCTTTGAATCACGCCGGCCTGGGGGACATCCGTCGTATTGACGAAAGCAGGAGAGAAAGTCGCGGCACGGTCACTTGAGCCGGTAGGATCACCACCACTTGCGCCGAGTGACCCACCGCCGGGCTGTACCCAGGAGATTTGGTTGCCATCTTGATAACCAACTAATTTTGAGGTCGAATTCGGCTGGACGCTGTCATAGCAGACAATGTCTGTTTGCAGTTGGTAGCAATAGCGGGTTTGGGGACCTTGGGGCGGCTTCTTCGGGTGGTAGGTGAAGAGATCTGTCCAAGTCTCTTTTGTATCGTTGAACGCTTTGCTGGTGACGGAGGCGGCAGCGTTCGAGCCATCGACGGCTTTGTCGCAGCCGGTAAGGCCGATCAGTACGGCAAAGCACCCGGCAAGGCTATAAAGCACGGTATTAGAAACAGGACGGTACATGGTGGCTCCTTCGATTCCCCCTCGTTCACCCCTCTCCTAAGCAAGTTTACTGCCAATTGTGAGATTTGGGATAAATACGGCTATTTTTCAAATGGCTGCAAGAATGGCATTGCCGATCGGCCGGGAGTTGATTAAAGAGGGTTTATGAAACGTATCTTGATGATTTCGACCGCAATCTTGCTTGCTTCGACGGCGAGCGCAGAGATGAATTTCATTCAGTCGCCCGCTTATAAAGAATGCACGGAGCTGGCGACGAGCAACCCTACCGCCGCACTTGCCAAGGCGGAGGAATGGTTAAAAATCGATAACAGCATCCCCGCTCAGCATTGCCGGGCGATGGCGCTTTATGGGTTACGCCGTTATGCCGAGGCGGGCGAAGCGCTTAGCAATGTGCGCACGGCGATTCCGAATGAGAATCTCAGCATGCGTACGTATGTCACCCATCAGGCTGTACGGGCATGGACGAGCGCGAACCGCGCCGACGCGGCACTCGCGACGCTTACCGCGCAAATTAGCGATATGGGCAGTGTGAAGGGTGATAATGCGACGGCGGCGAAGCTCACTGCTGAGCTGCTGCTTGATCGGGCGCGGTTAAACACCACCTATGGCAAACTCACGGATGCGGTGCAGGACCTTGACCGCGCGGTGAGCCTCACGCCACTGAATGAAGAGATTTTGTTCGAGCGGGCAACGGTTTTCCAACAATTGGGTGATTTGCCGCTTTCGCGGGCGGATACGCAATATGTGCTGACACTTGATCCGAATAACGCCAAAGCACGCGCGTTGCTGCGTGAGCTCGATACGAAAACGCCTAAGCCCCCTGCCCCGGCTGCAGCGCAGTAAGCTTCAATCTGAAGTTATTGGGCGGTGTTAGTGGCGGGTTTGCTGCCACCGAAGAGTGCGCGGCCAATATCTTTCGGGCTATTGATGTTTTTAATCTGAGATTTGATGTCTTTCAGATTTTGCTTTAGCGCCGTCGGATCTTTGAGATTTTCCTGCACCAAGCCTGCCACATCCGGCACGACTTGCGGATTGCTCCAAGGACCGGAGATGAGCAGCGGAATCGTTAGCCCGCCGACATTATCTTTCCCACCTTGGCCTTTGCTGGTGGCGGCAATCGTCGGCATCAGTTTGTAATTAAGCGCGCGCGATGGCAGATTCACTGTGCCACTGCCGGAGAGGCGTAATGCCGGCGATTTCATCGCGAGATCTTTGTTGGTGAGAATGCCTTGCTGCACGGTGAAGGTCGCGGTGAGCTCAGTGAAATCGGTCGATTCACTGCTGTTGCTGCCGAAGAGGAAGCCTTTTTTCGCATCCCGCAGGAATTGGGCGATGTTGACGCCTTTCACTGCGCCATCGGCCACTTTGAGGGAACCGTTGCCCTCGAGTGTGCTGACGATTGCCCGTTCGCTTACGCCATTGCCACGCAATGCAAACGTGAGATTTGCTTTCCCTTTGAGGCGTGATTTGCCGCTCAGTGCCGTCATCAGCGGTTCAATTTGTACGCCTTCCAGCGCGATATTGGTGGCGATATTCGCACTCGGGCCACTGCCATTCACATCGACACTGCCTTTGATGCTGCCTTCGTAAAGCGCAGCTTTCACGATAAACAGTTTCAGCAACCCATTCGTTAGCCCCACTTGCGCGGCACTTTCCCCGATTTCGAGGTTACCGGAGCGGATGGCATCGATTTTTAAATCAAGGTTTGCATTCACTGCGCGTAGACCGGAAAGATCGATCCGTTCGTCGCTCCAGCCATTGCTGGGGGCAGATTTTGCCGCGGCCGCACTCGCGTTGCTCGATTCCGCGTTTTTGAACTGGTTAAGGTCGAGCGTGCCGACATGCATCGTGCCGCGAATGGCAGGCACTGCATCGGCCAAGTTAATGGCTAGTTTGCCATCGAGCTTGGTTTCATCTGCTTCGGCTGTCATCTCGGTAAGGAAGATGGATTTGCTACCGCGTAACGCAAAATTGGTGTGTAGCTCAACCGTTTTAGGGAGGGCGCCTGCAGGCGGCACGCCCGTTGCCCAGGTCATCAGCGAGGGCAAGGAGGAAATGGTAGTCTCAAGCTTACCGTCGGCGTTGATGTCGTCGCCCATGCTGCCGGTGCCTTCATATTGCACCACGCCGCCGGGCAGGTCGATGCTGGCGGTGAGTTTCGTCGCCTTGCCGGCAAGGAAGGGCTTGATTTGCTCGATCCAGATATGAGTTTTGACCGCTTCACCCTGATAGCGTGCGCTACCATCGAAGGTAAGCGGCGACGCACCATCGGTGCCGCTGAGGGTGAGTGAGATATCGCTTGCAGCGACGGATTTTGCGCCGGCGGCATTATAAGTGAAGGCGCTGTTTTTAATATGCACATCGCCAAGGGCGAAGTTTGTCATCGGTGATGAAGATTTTGCACTTTTATCGGCCGATTCAGCAGCGGCTTCCTTGGTTTTATCGGCAGCGAATTCCCAGTTTTTTGCACCATTAGCGGTTTGTTCCAAATTAATCGTCGCACCATCGAGCGTAATGCCGGTGACGTGGAGTTGTTTGGAGAGGAGTGGGCTTAGCGCCGCGCCGGTTTCGAGCTTATCGATATGCACAAAATAGGCGCTGTTGAAGCCTGCGGGGTTGCCAAGCGTCACATCCGCCGCTGACGGCGATATTGGGGAAAAGCCGGAGTGAGGTGGCGCTTCTTTGATTTCAAGCGTGCGGCCGGTGGTTTTCTTCACCTGCGCAATGAGCTGGGCTTTCAAGAAATCCGATGAAATGAAAAATGGCACCGTGACTAGCACAAGAATCAACAGCACCAAAATCCCACCTAGAATTTTGGCCAGCTTACGAAGTTTCATAGCGAGTCCTTTCTTTGGTCGTCGCGCCGCGCATGATTCGTCGCCATGCGTCAAATCCCTGCGCGAAATCGTCTAGGATTGCAATTTCTTTTTCAGTAATTCGTTTAGCATGGCCGGGTTGGCTTTGCCGCCAGTCGCCTTCATCGCCTGGCCGACGAAGAAGCCGAAGAGTTTGTCTTTCCCCGAGCGATATTCCGCAAGTTTATCGCCATTGGCCGCGATCACCGCGTCAATCGCCGCCTCGATCGCGCCCGTATCCGTCACCTGCACGAGGCCTTCTTCTTCGACGATTTGTTTTGCAGACTTGCCGGTTTCGCACATCTTCTCGAACACGGTTTTGGCGATTTTCCCGCTGATGGTGTTATCCTCGATCAATCCCACCAGCTCGCCCAGCTGTGCCGCTGAAATCGGCGATTCACTGATGCTGACGCCCATCTTATTCAATCGCCCAAATAGCTCGCTTGTCATCCAGTTCGCCGCCAGTTTTGCATCATGCTTCGCAACCAGTGCCTCGAAATAATCCGCCGTTTCCTTCTCGGCAACGATCACACTCGCGTCATACGACGAAAGCCCGAATTTCTCGACATACCGCGCTTTTTTCTCGTCCGGCAATTCCGGCAGGCTTGCTTTGATGTCATCGACAAATTTCTGCGTCAGCACCAGCGGCAACAAATCGGGGTCCGGGAAATAGCGGTAGTCATGCGCGTCTTCCTTCGAACGCATCGTGCGCGTCTCGCCGGTGTTTGCGTCGAACAAACGTGTTTCTTGGTCGATCTTTCCACCTGATTCGATGATTTCGACTTGCCGCGTCGCTTCAAACTCACACCGAGTTCACGTTTTTGATTTCGCAGCGTGTGCCGAATTCTGCACCCGGTTTGCGCACGGAAACGTTGACGTCGCAGCGCAGATTGCCTTTTTCCATGTCACCATCGCACGTGCCGAGATACATCAGAATCGTCCGCAATTTCTTCACATACGCCGCCGCTTCTTCCGGCGAACGCATATCCGGCTCGCTCACGATTTCCATGAGCGCCACGCCGCTGCGGTTCAAATCGATGAAGCTGTATTTCGGGCTATGCTCATGCAGCGATTTGCCTGCGTCCTGCTCCAGGTGAATCCGCGTCACGCCGATCTTGCGCACTTCGCCATCCGCAAGCTCGATCGTGATTTCACCCTTGCCGACAATCGGGTCGAGATATTGCGAAATCTGGTAGCCCTGCGGCAAATCGGCGTAGAAATAATTCTTCCGGTCGAACACTGAATTCAGGTTGATTTGGGCGTTGATGCCAAGCCCGCTGCGCACTGCTTGCTCGATGCATTTCGCATTGATCACCGGCAACATCCCCGGCATCCCCGCATCGACAAAACTCACGTTTTGATTGGTCTCCGCGCCAAACCCCACCGGCGCGCCCGAGAACAATTTCGAATTCGAAGTCACCTGCGCATGCACCTCGAGGCCAATGACTACTTCCCACTCGCCCGTGTTGCCTTTAATGCGGTATGGCGTACTCATTAGTACCCCCCCGGCAGATGGTTGAACCCAGCTTCGCGCTCAATCACCTCAGCAACTTTAAACACCGTCTCCTCATCAAACGCCCGCCCAATTAGCTGCAGCCCAAGCGGCAAACCCGCCTTGCTCAAACCAATCGGCAGCGCCAGCCCCGGCAGGCCCGCGAGCGAGGCGGGAATGGTGAACACATCGTTCATATACATCGCAATCGGATCGTTCTGGTTTTCGCCAATCGCGAACGCGTCGCTTGGCGCCGTCGGCGTCAGCAGCACGTCGCACTGGGTGAATGCCTCTTT
>JBGAJE010000065.1:0-4851 GCA_044225085.1 Rickettsiales bacterium
TTCCTTTTCGCCGAGGGATTTTGGTGTATCGAACCCGACATAGGTGCCGATGACGAGATCGGGCGTGTAGCCGATGAACCAGGTATCACGCGAATCATTGGTGGTGCCGGTTTTGCCGGCGATGGGGCGATTCAGCACCTTGGCGGCGGTGCCGGTGCCGCGTTGGACGACGCCTTGGAGGATCGACGTGATTTGGTAAGCCACGCGCGGATCAAGCACGCGCTCGCGCTCGTCGGGCAAGGTGGGGGGCATGGCGGTGTTGATGGCGGGACTATCGGTCCGGTCCATGATGCAGCCTTCGCAGGGGCGCGTGTCGCGGCGGAAGATGGTGGTGCCGTTACGGTCGTCGATGCGCTCAATCAGCCACGGAGAAACACGGCGGCCGCCGTTGGCGATCATGCTGTAGCCGTTGACGAGTTTGATAAGTGTGGTTTCCTTCGCGCCGAGCACCATGGAGTAGTTTTCGGCGACTTCGTCCTCATAGAGCCCGAAGCGTTGGGCAACGCGCTTGACGCGCTTGATGCCGAGCATGGCGGCGATGCGGACCGTCACCGCGTTGCGCGAATGTTCGAGTGCGGTGCGTAGGGTGATGGGGCCCATGTAATCCCCTTCGTAGTTTTTCGGCGTCCACATTGGTAGGCCGGGGCCTTGGGGGAGTGAGATGGGGCCATCGAGAATCACCGAAGTGGGGCTAAAGCCATTTTCGAGTGCGGTGAGGTAGACGAAAGGCTTGAACGAAGAGCCAGGTTGGCGCTTGGCCTGGGTGGCGCGGTTGAATTCCGAGCCCGCATAGGCGTACCCGCCGGACATAGCCAGCACCTTGCCAGTATGGGGGTCCATCACCACCATCGCGCCATTCACAGCCGGAATTTGCAAGAGGCGGTAGCTGCCTTTTTGGTTCTCGACCGGCTCGGTGAGGATGACGTCACCAAGGGTGAAATGCGGTTTAGCCCAAGACATTTCTTCGGCCGGGATGGTGCCGCGGTCGCCGTTCATCAGTACGATATTCACGCGGGGGGTGACTTGTTGGATGACGGCGAGTTGCTGGTTGTCATACAGCGTGATGTTTTTCTCCTGCCGGATGCGTTCGAGGCCGGCTTGCCAGCCGCTGCCATCGTCATTGCGCAGGGTGGCGATGGGGCCGCGATAGCCGTGGCGTTGGTCGTACATCATGAGGGCGGTGCGTAGCGCCCGGTCGGCATAATCCTGGAAGGCTGGATTGAGAGTGGTTTTGACGAAGAGACCGCCTTTATAGAGCACGTCGGAGCCATACATGGTGGCGAGGGCCCGGCGGACTTCCTCGGCGAAGAAATCAGCGTGGGCGGTTTCGTTCTTGTCGCGCAGGCGGACGGTGATGGGGGTAGCGATGGCGCGTTTGGCTTCGGCGGCATCGATATACCCATCTTCCTGCATGCGGCCGATGACGTAATTACGACGCTCGAGGGCGCGTTTGTAGTTTTTGTTGGGATCAAAATAGGCGGGTGCTTTGGGGAGGGCGGCGAGCAGCGCGGCTTCTTCGGTGGTTAACTCGTCGAGCGATTTATCGAAATAGGTAATGGCGGCAGCGGCGACGCCATAGGTGCTTTGGCCGAGATAGATTTCGTTGAGGTAGAGCTCGAGAATCTTCTCCTTGCTGTAAATTTTGGAGATGCGGTAGGCGAGAATCACCTCTTTAATTTTGCGCTCGAAGGATTGCTCGTTGGAGAGAAGGAAGTTTTTTACCACTTGTTGGGTGATGGTTGAGCCGCCAGCAAGGTTGCGCCCCTCCCCGCGATGGCGAATATTGTTTAGCATCGCCCGCATCATGCCCATGAAGTCGACGCCTTGGTGGTTGTAGAAATTTTTGTCCTCAGCCGAGACGAAAGCTTGCTGAACGTTTTTTGGAATGGCTGAGAGCGGCAGGAAGAAACGTTTTTCCTTGGCATATTCCGCCAATAGTTTGCCATTGGCGGAATAGAGACGTGTGACGACAGCGGGATCGTAATTGGCGAGCTGGTCGGTGCTGGGTAGTGAAGCACTATAGTGTTGGATGACGAGTGCGAGCGCAACCGCACTGAAAATGAAACCGAGGAAAGCGGTTGTTACAAGCCACTGCATAACACGCGCCCAACGCGGCGTTTCCCGCTTTTTGCGCGGCTTTTTGGGCGGCGGAGGCGGTGGCGCGGGGCGTTCGGCGGCGGGATTGATATCGATGGATGTCATGTCGTCGTTCATGCGCGGGCGACTCTAATCAGTCCGTGTGTTGCTGGCTAGTGGTTTTCATCGATGCAAACGTAATCGAATCTTAACACTGCGCATGCGAGAGCAATGCTAGCGTAACGAATCGATTAAAGGAGGAACATGTCATTAAGTGATCACGGCGCGCCGGATACTGATTTGGCGATCAATACATTAGAGCGGATTAAGGATTTTCGTGCCGCACAATTTCGAGAATCATTAGGACAATTGGTGATTTTGGCGCCGGTGGAAATCGACCCAGATCGACTTGAACCAACTTTAAACTTTCGGATGCATTTTGCATCTTCGCGGCAGGTGGGTGGCTTGCCTGAAGCTGCTACGGCAGCACACGATGTGGGCAGTTTATTACTGAAGCGCTTGCGGCACATCAAACATGTGTTGGATCTGCCGGGTCGCTATTTCCCGACCCTGCGAGTCGATCAACAGGATCCTTCGATGCTGGTGCTACGCGTGCCAGTGCAACTGATGGAGGAAATCGCGAGACAAAAACCGCATGTTCTTGCAGATGTTCTAAGCACCGTAACACCTGCTGCGCCTGGGGACATGCTTGACCGAATTCTCGATGGAGCGCCTCGCATTGCACGTGAACGTTAGTTTTTCGGCAATTCACCGTTCGGCCAGATAGCGGTCGATGCCTTTGGCGACGGAGCTGACCACTAAGTCACGATATTCGGGGGATTGGAGTAACTTCTCATCCGTTGCGTTGCTGATGAAGCCGAGTTCGATCAGCACCGAGGGAATATCGGGCGCTTTCAGCACGCGGAATCCGGCGAAGCGATGGGCTTTGGGGAGGCGGTTGATTTTGGTGTGGAGCTTATCGACCACCGCGTCGGCCAGCACGGCGGATTTGTTCATCGTCTCGCGCTGGGTGAGGTCAATCAGGATGTTGGCGACATCGGCATCCGTCGTGTTGAGGTCGATGCCTTGGATAATATCGGCTTTGTTCTCCCGTTCGGCCAGCGCTGCCGATTCATCGTCCGATGCGGTTTCGGAGAGGGAGTAGATCGAAAGCCCTTTTGCTTCCGGCCGCGGGTTTGAGTCGGCATGGAAGGAGACGAATACATCCGCCTTGATTTTGCGCGCCATGGCGACGCGATCGGTCAGCATGACGAAATGGTCGTCGTCGCGCGTGAGGGCCACGCGGTATTTGCCGGTGCGTAGCAGCTCCTCGCGCAAGGCGCGGGCATAGGCAAGGGTAATATCTTTCTCGTGGATGCCGCCGAGGCCGATGGCGCCGGGATCCTGCCCGCCGTGGCCAGCATCGATCATGACGAGAGGTTTGGTTTCCTCCGGCGGGATAGCGGAAGGTGTAGCCGGTTGAGGTTTTAGCGCTGGGGTTGGCGGGGTGGGTTTAGTGGTTGGCGCGGCATTTACCACCGTGCGCGTACCGGCAGGGGCGATATCCACCACCATCACCTTCCCCGGCTGGGAGCTGACGACGACGCCTGGGCTGGTGAGATCCACCACAATGCGCGAGGTTTGCGGGTCAAACTGCCCAAAGCGAATCGCGCGGATCAGCGAACCTTGATAGTTGGATGGCAGCGCCACCCCCTGTCCTTTGGCCGAGGGGATGTCGATGACGATGCGATCTGGATTTCCGAGCGTGAAGGTTTTGCGAGGGGCGATGGATTCGCTGACCGTGAACTTCAGCCGGTCGCCGCCGGAGGAAAGCGGCTCAACCGATAGGCCGGAGATCACCGGTGCGGCCATGGCGGTGCTTGCCATTGCCCCGGCCGCCAACAACATTAGCAGTATGTTCCCCCACCATCCACGCATCTCGCCATTAACGCAGAAATGGGGGCGATGTCATGAGGATTTTTTGTATAAATTGAGTTATCCACTATTAAAGCAACCACCCTGATAATACTTATTAATTTTTATCACTTGCTACCCCGCCCCCTTGCCCCTATACTGGCCAAACGAAAGAAGTCGGTTGCGGCCTGGCCCACATGGGATGTGGTTTGTCGGGGAGCGCAGCAGGGTAAGATTAACCGTACCAACCGGTACAAAAACATAAAGGGTGCCGAAGCGAACCATGGCATCAATCAGCAACATCACTGGAAGTCGTCTCTTGTGCGCCTCGCGCCGGGTAGATGGGTTTTCAGCCTTAAAATCTCCGACATGCTCGCGGCCTAGTGCTGCGGTCTATCCCGATGGAGTGCGCGGCTAATCTCGCGTGCCGCCCCTTGCGGCAGTTGCTATTGAACGCCTTGGTAGTGCCGATGCACCAAACCAAGGAGACTACCAATGACCAAGCGCATGATCATCGATGCAGCGCACACGGGTGAAACCCGCGTTGCCCTGCTCGACCACGATCTCGTCTATGACTACGATTTCGTTACCTCATCCAAGAACCAGCTGAAGGGCAATATCTACCTCGCGAAAATCACGCGGGTAGAGCCATCGCTGCAGGCCGCGTTCGTCGAATATGGCGGCGGCAAGCAGGGCTTCCTTCCCTTCTCGGAAATCCACCCGGACTATTACCAGCTCCCAGCGGATGACAAACAAAAACTCCTCGCTGAGCAAATCGCCGAGGCAGAAGCCGAGGAAGCGGCGGAAGATGCCGCGTTTGAGCGTGAACAAGCTGCCCGTGAATCCCGCCGCCGCGGCCGT
>JBGAJE010000065.1:4881-9037 GCA_044225085.1 Rickettsiales bacterium
GTGACGATGAAGAGTTCGCCGATGCGGAAGAAGATGCGGCAAGCGATGAGCTCAGCGCGGATAGCGAAGCGGTGGTCGCCATGGCTGAAGCGACGGCGGCAGATTCTGCCGTGCTGGCTTCGATGCCGGAAATCCCGCATGTGGAAGTGCATAACGAGTTCGCGCCGGATGAATCTTCGCCGCGCTACCAAGTGCAGCCCCTCAACGCCGATAGTTTCGCGACAAGCAGCGACGTGCTGCCGGAGGAAGAACTCCCGGCTGCTGATGTTGCAAATTTAGAAGCCACCAGCGCGGAAGAGCCGACTGAGCAAACGGATAAACCTGAAGATAGCAGCGAAGAACCGCGCAGCCGCGGCGGACGTGACCGCTCGTTCCACCGCCGCTACCGCATCCAGGAAGTGATTAAGCGCAACCAGATCGTGTTGGTGCAAGTGATTAAGGAAGAGCGTGGCAACAAAGGTGCCTCACTCACCACCTTCATCTCGCTTGCTGGCCGCGCCGCCGTGTTGATGCCCAACTCGCCAAAGGGTGGCGGGATCAGCCGCAAGATTACCGACCGCGAGACACGCAAACGCCTGAAGGAAGTCGCCGCTGAAATGCGCACGCACCGGGGCATGAGCGTCATCATCCGCACTGCGGGTATCGACCGCACCAAGGCCGAAATCCGTCGTGACTATGAATATCTCGCCAAGCTGTGGAACGATATTCGTGAGCAAACGCTCGCCTCCACTGCCCCTGCCCTCATTTACGAGGAAGGCAATCTCATCAAGCGTTCGCTGCGTGACCTTTACACGAGCGATGTTGAGGAAGTGTTAATCGAAGGTGAAGAAGCTTTCAGCGAAGCCAAAGACTTCATGAAAATGCTGATGCCGAGCCATGTGGCACGCGTGAAGCAATATCAAGGTGCGATGCCGCTGTTTGCTTATGCCGGCGTCGAGGATCAACTCTCGGCCATGACCGAACCGCAAGTGAAGCTGCCTTCCGGCGGTTATCTCGTGATTCACCCGACCGAGGCGCTGATTTCGATCGATGTGAACTCCGGTCGCTCGACGACTGAGCGTAATGTGGAAGAAACCGCGATTAAAACTAACTTGGAAGCTGCTGCCGAAGTGGCTCGCCAACTCCGCCTGCGCGATTTGGCTGGGCTGATCGTGGTCGACTTCATCGATATGAGCTACGGCAAAAACCGTAAGCATGTCGAACGCGCGATGAAAGATGCGCTGAAGGCTGATCGGGCGAAAATCCAAGTCGGCCGTATCAGCACCTTTGGGTTGATGGAGCTGAGCCGTCAGCGCTTGCGTCCCTCGATTTCCGAGTCGATGGGGATCATGTGCCCGCATTGCCGTGGCACGGGCTACATCCACTCAGTGGAAACGATCGGCATTCAAATCATCCGCACGCTGGAGAAAGAGGCGGCCGTAGGCGAATATGCAACCCTGCGCGTCACCACCCATCCGGAAGCGGCACTTTACCTGCTGAACGAGAAGCGTGCGCAACTGCAGGCGCTCGAGCAGCGTTATAATGTCAGCGTCGTGGTGCTGATGGATGCGGCGATGATTACCGGCAATTTCCGCCTGATTAAGGTGACGGCGGATGGCAAGGAAATCCTCCACGAAGATCAGAAAAACAACGCGAGCCGCTCGCAACGTGGCCGTGGCCGTCGTGGCCGTCGTGGCGGACGTGACCGCGAAGGCAGCGTCTTCGGCGAAAGCAGCAGCGAAGGCACGGCTGAGGAATTCAACGCCGACGCGCGTGAGGATGACGATGAAATCATCGGCGGCGGTGGCGAAGGTAATGTCGAATTCGCCCCCCGTCCGCCGCGTGTGGGTGGTGACCGTGGCGAGCGCCCCCGCCGTGACCGCGGGGGCCGCAATCGCGGTGGCGGACGTGACCGCGACCGTGATGGTGGCGATCGCCCGGACCGCACCCCGCGTGACCCTGAGCAAATTGCTGCCGCTGCAAACTTGGAAGGCGGCGCGCAAGCCGATGCCGCACCCGAGTTCAACGCCGATGGCACCCCGCGCGAGCCGCGTGAACGTGGCGATCGCAATCGTCGCCGTGGCCGCCGTGGTGGCCGCAACCGCAATGGTGAGCGCCGCCCACGTCCGGAACGTGGCGAGGGTGAATCCACCGTCGCTGTCAGCCATGAGGGCAGCGCTGTTGCCGCAGCGAATTTCGATGCACCAACGAGCTACCGGAGTGAAAGCTTCAGCCATGGGAGCACGGAGCATAGCTACGCGCCACGCCCTGCGGCTGAGCCAACGAAACCCGCTTTCGTGATTCCGCTGAGCGAGAAACAGACCAACCCTGCGGCTGTTGCCTCGCCCATCATCTCGGAATCAGGCGGTGGCGACGACAAGTCGAAACGCAAGGGTTGGTGGAGCCGGGTGTTGGAGAATTAGTCGGCAAACACCAACTTTGCCACTTGCTCAACCGTCATCCCGAACTTGTTTCGGGATCCATCTTCTTAAGCAAATATTCCGTCGCAGACGCTCCTTGATGGATGCTGAAACAAGTTCAGCATGACATGGAGTGAGCTATTGCTCCAAACTCTCTGCTACGCTATGTCCCGCGCATGAGCTCCATGCAACCTGCTGCGCATTATGTTGCCAACGTTCGGCGGTGGTTGACGTTGTGCCTCGCCCTCATTGCGCTGATGGTGGCGATTGGCGGGGTGACGCGCCTCACCGAATCGGGCCTTTCGATTGTGGAGTGGAAGCTGCTTTCCGGCACGTTGCCGCCGATGAATGAACAGGCCTGGCAAGCCGAGTTCGATGCCTACAAACTCACCCCGCAATTCAGCAAAACAAACCCGAATTTCACGCTGGCGGATTTTAAACATATTTTTTGGCTGGAATATCTGCATCGACTGCTCGGCCGGATTATTGGGATGGCAGTGTTTCTCCCGCTGCTTTATTTTACCGCTCGCCGCGCCCTACCCCGGCCGTTATTTTGGCGGATGGTGACGATCACCCTCCTCGTCGGCGCGCAGGGGACGGTGGGGTGGATTATGGTCGCGAGCGGGCTGCATGATGAGCCGCGCGTGGAGCCGCTCAAGCTGGCGCTCCATCTTTTACTCGCTTTCAGCGTTTTCGCCTTATTGCTCTGGACACGTTGGCAGGTTGTTGGCAATCCGCGGCCCTATGTGCCCCATACCCTGGCCGTAGCAGTGCGGGCGCTGCTTAGCTTGTTGGTGATGCAGCTTAGTTTTGGCGCCCTCGTCGCCGGCTTGCGTGCCGGTTATTATTTCAACACATTTCCGCTCATGGATGGGCACCTTATCCCGCAGGATTTGGCGCCCCTCACCCCATGGTGGCGTAACCATTTGGAACATATTGCCACAGTTCAATTTCAGCATCGGGTTGGGGCGATTATGGTGGCCGTTTATGTGCTGGGCCTAGTGGCCTATAGCTGGCAAAAACTGGCCAATCACCGCCGGTTGTTGATGGGGCTTGCCAGTGTGGTGGTGGTGCAATTCGCCCTGGGGGTGACAACGCTGGTTTCGACGATGGATCGCACCTTAGCCAGCCTGCATCAGCTAGTGGCATTGCTGCTTTTTAGTCTGCTCATTCGGTTGATTTATTTGACCCCGCTTGATGCAAATCAACACCGATCGCAAAAGACGCCTTAAAATCCAAATCATCCATGAAAAATGCTTGCCCCCCGGCGCCCCCGGGCCTAAAGCTCAAAAAAAGTAAGAGATATGCAGAACTCAACTACCCCAGATTACGATGGCCTGTTTACGGCAGCGGTCGATCAGGTTCGGGCGGAAGGGCGTTATCGCGTCTTCACCGAGCTTGAGCGCTGTGCCGGCCGCTTCCCCCGCGCCCGTTCGACGCGTACGGGTGAGGAAGTCGTTGTCTGGTGTGCGAATGATTACCTTGGCATGGGCCAGCACCCGGTGGTGCTTGGCGCGATGAAGGATGCGATTGATGCGATGGGCGCTGGTGCCGGTGGCACACGGAATATCTCGGGCACACACCACAAAATTACCGCGCTGGAAACTACGCTTGCGGAGCTGCATGGCAAAGAGGCAGCATTGTTATTTACCTCGGGTTATGTGGCGAACGAAGCGGCGCTCTCGACCATTGGGTCGATGTTGCCTGACTGCGTGATTTTCTCGGATGCGGATAACCATGCGTCGATGATTCATGGC
>JBGAJE010000066.1:0-9783 GCA_044225085.1 Rickettsiales bacterium
ATACGTCACAAGATACGTTCCTTTATCTACGCATTGCGCTGGAGCTGCAGCCGATTATGCCACCAGCGCAGCTGATGCTCGCGAATCTCTATGAGCAAACGCAGGATTATAAGCAGGCGATTGCTACGTATGACAGTATTCCCGAGGGAAGCGTGTTTTATCGTCGTGGGCAGATTCGCAAGGCGCTGAATTACGAAGCGATGGGCCAACGCGATCAGGCGATTGCATTGCTGGATGATATCGCCGCCCACACACCGAAGGACGCAACCGCACTCATCACCAAAGGCGATATGTTGCGCGAGGCGCAAAGTTATGGCGAGGCGGCGGAGGCGTATAGCGCCGCCATCACCCGCACCGAGCCGCTTGGGCATGCGGATTGGCCGCTGCTTTATGCGCGCGGCATTAGCTATGAACGGGCGGGAAATTGGGATGCGGCAGAGGCGGATTTTAATCGTGCGCTGACGCTCGAGCCCGATCAGCCGGATGTGCTGAATTACCTCAGCTATAGCTGGCTGACGATGAACAAGAACCTACCCAAAGCGCGTGAGTACTTGAAAAAAGCCGCCGCTGCACGGCCGGATGATGCGCATATTATCGATTCCGTCGGTTGGGCGGATTATTTGGCGGGAGATTTTGCTGGCGCGGTCGCTGAGTTTGAAAAAGCGGTGCAGATGATGCCGGACGATGTGACGGTGAATGACCATCTCGGTGATGCGTATTGGCGTGTGGGGCGTCAGGTTGAGGCGCGCTATCAGTGGGAACGGGCGCTGACTTTCAAGCCGGATGCGGAGACGGTCACGGTGCTTAAGGGTAAGCTCGAATCGGGGTTGCCGCCGTTTATGAGCCAGCAGCCGGGGAATGAGAATGCGGCACAGCCTGCGCCCATTCAAACCAATATGGTCACTGCACCGTCGCAAACACGGGTGCAGTAATGGCGGCGCTGGTTGCGCGGGCGCCCGCGAAGCTTAATCTTTATCTCCATGTTCTGGGTAAGCGGGCAGATGGTTATCATGCGCTGGAATCGCTCGTCACGTTCACTGCATTGGCGGATATGTTAGAAGTTAGCGAGAGTGTGGATGTTTCATTGACACTGGCAGGTGAATTCGCGGCGCAGGCAGGAAATGGTGAAAGCAACCTCGTACTGAAAGCCGCGCAGCTATTGCAGACGGAAACGGGGACGCGGCAGGGTGCGGCGTTGCATCTCACCAAAAACATTCCGGTTGGTGCGGGTCTAGGCGGCGGATCAGCCGATGCGGCAGCGGCGCTGCGGGCGTTGAATGAGTTTTGGTTACTGGGGCTTGGTGATGATGTGCTTCACCGCCTTGTAACGAAACTTGGGGCGGATGTAGCGATGTGCCTTGCATCCAAGCCAGCCATCGCGCGTGGGGTGGGTGAGCAGTTGACTCCCCTCGCCCAGCCATTGCCGGTGTTTTATGCGGTGCTGGTTTATCCACGCACGCCGTTGCTGACGGCGGAAGTGTTTCGCGCGCTTGATATTGCATCGCTGCCGGCATCGCGCGAATTTGCGGTACCAGATCAACCAAGCGCATGGCTTCCTGCCCTGGCTCGCGAAACGCGGAATGATTTGCAACGCCCGGCCATCGCCGTGCGGGCAGAGGTTGGGGAAGTGTTGCTCGCGCTTGAAACGGTGCAGCCCGCGGCTGATCTTGTGCGGATGAGCGGCAGCGGCGCTTGTTGTTTTGCGCTTTACATGGTTGAGGGCGACGCGCTGAAGGCCGCGGCATCACTGCGGCAGCAATACCCGCAATGGTGGGTGTCAGTGACGCGGATTGGTTAGTTTTGTGTCATGCTGAACTTGATTCAGCATGACAGATCACGCAGCAGCGCGTTTTAGGCGGTCGTTGATGGCTTCACCGATGCCTTCCGTAGGGATAGGCATAACCGCAATGCAGCTATGGTAGCCGTTATCGAGAGCGCGTAGATAGGCGAAGAGATTGGCCGCAGCCTCGAGCATATTGCCAGTGGGGGAAAGGTTGAGCGTGGTGCCTGCGCCAGTGGGCACATTGGGGCCGAAGGCGAGGAGCGCTTCGGTTTCTTCCGCACTGGTGGCGTTGAGGCGGACTGGAATCGAGGGCGCGTAGTGGCTTTCCAGCTGGCCGGGAGAGCGCTGGGTACCAGCGGTAGGAGCTGAAGATGCACATGGGATGCCCAGGGCTTTTTCGACCATCGCTCGGGTGATGGAGCCGGGGCGAAGGACGATCGGTGCATCGCCAGTGGCATCGATGACGGTCGATTCTAGGCCGACTTCGCAAGCGCCGCCATCGATGATAGGAATGGCAGTGCCAAATTCGTCGCGTACATGTTCGGCCGTGGTGGGGCTGACGCGGCCGGAGCGGTTGGCGCTGGGCGCAGCGATGGCGCCTCCCCATGCGGTGAGCAGTTGTTGCGCGACTGGGTGCGCGGGGATGCGGATGGCAATGGTGTCGCCACCGGCACTGACGAGCTCAGTGATCGGGCAATTGGCGCGGCGCTTTAGCACGAGCGTCATTGGGCCGGGCCAGAAGGCTTTGGCCAGGCCAAGCGCGATGCTGGTCCATTCTACATAGCGTTGGGCAATTTCGATCGTGGCCACATGCACGATCAGTGGATTAAATTGCGGGCGGGATTTGACGCTGTAGATTTTAGCGACGGCTTCGCCATTTGTCGCATCGGCACCAAGGCCATAGACGGTTTCTGTGGGCATAGCGACGAGCTCGCCTGCGTTCCAGTGGGCGATGGTTTTATCCACAAGTGTGGCATCTATATGTAGTATTTTTGGCGGATTCATTGACAAAATCTAGTGTTCGGCAGTATGGTGAATATCGTTCGGCAAGAAAAGAAAACGCGCGCCAAAGGCGCACTCGCTGTCATTTTCAAGGAAGTTCCCCGTGGTAGCAAAAGTCATCACTGTTGCACAGCAAAAAGGCGGTGCTGGAAAAACCACCATGGCGGCGCATTTGGCGGTCGCGTGGGCGGCCTCCGGCAAACGCAAGGTGGCGGTGGTGGATATCGACCCGCAAGGCTCGCTCGCCCAATGGCATCGCGTGCGGGCGATGCGGTTGGGGGAGGACGCAACGAATCTTACGTTCTCAGCCATCTCCGGATGGCGGGTGCGTAGCGAGCTTGACCGGCTGAAACATACGCATGATCTCATTGTCATCGACTCGCCACCGCATACGGACGCGGAAGCGCGTACCGCCATTCGCGCGGCGGATTTGGTGGTGATTCCCCTGCAACCGAGCCCCATGGATGTGTGGGCGACCAGCGCGACGATTCAAATCTGCAAGCAAGAACGCGTGCCGGTGAAGATGGTACTGAACCGCGTGCATCCGCAGGCGAAGCTGACGGAAGCTGTCTCGGGTGAGATGGTGGGGCTGACGGCGAATCGCTTCGGCAACCGGGTGATTTTCGCGGGGGCGCTGATGCATGGGCTTGGGGTGACGGAAGCGGAGCCCAATAGCATCGCGGCAGAGGAAGTGCGAGCGCTGGCGAAAGAGATTATGGCTTACCTCAATCGCAAAACGGCCGAATCGCGCAAAACTGCGTAAAAATGCTCATAAAACCGGCATTTTTTAGGGGAAAAACCGCAAAAACTATGCTATAAGAAAATCGGGCAGGCGCGACCCCGTGGATGACTCGACGATTACGATTGCCAATCCCCGCTGCCATGCTACCCATCGATAAAATAATAAAACAAAGTACCATCGGCACGGAGGTTTTTATGACCCAATCGCTTTTCTATACCACGCATGAAACCCCCATCGGCTTGTTGCTGATTGCTGGGAGTAGCCGCGGCATCCGTTATCTCACGCTGTTGGAGGAGGATACGGATATCGAGGAGCTTCTCAGCAAAAAATTCGGCCGCAAAGGGGAAGGCAACTATACCGAGCTCGCTGGCTTTTTTGAAACGGCGCTTGCAGCGATTGATGCTTACCTCGCGGAAGGGGTGCCGCTGAAATTGCCTTATGACCTTGATGGGGGCACGCCATTGCAACGTTCGGTATGGCTTGAGATTGCCAGAATTCCTTATGGCCAAACCATCACCTACAGCACGTTGGCAGAGCGTGTGGGCTTCCCACGTGCGGTGCGCGCTGTAGCAAGTGCGTGCGGTGCGAATCCGGTGCCGCTGCTCGTGCCCTGCCATCGCGTGCTGGCGAAGGATGGAACATTGGGCGGGTTCAGCCTTGGTGGGCTTGATACGAAGGAGTATCTGCTGTTGGTAGAGTCCCAAAAGCAGCAAGTGGCAGCGTAGAACTGACGCTTTTTCCTGAACTGTCATAACGGACTATGGGTTGACGGTAAGGCGGATGGATGCAGATCACCCATAAAATCACCACTTCTTATCATCTTCGGATTTTCACCACTTCCAGCCTCTCGGAAGTTGGGAAGCTGTTGATTCGGTGGTCGGAAGATCACAATATCCCACCTACCGATTTGCAAGCGCGACTAGAAAGCACCAAAAGCAATAGCGTCGCTTTTGTCGACAACCGGGCCCTTTTTGACGATGAATCTGCCCCCACAGCAGCAAGCGTTGCCCATATGCGCGGCTATATGATGAGCGACGAAAATCTTAAGCGTTTCGCTACCCGCCACCCTGGTTTAACGGAGGTAGAGCTTTCCCGTATTAAACAGGCACGTGACCGGGATGTGGAGCAATTTAGGAGCCACTTAAGGCACCTTATCGAACACGAGAGTGAGCCTTATATCTTTCTCAATGCTGTGTGCTTACTGCTGCAAGGAAAGGGTGTTCATGATGTGTTCGCCACAATTGCACAACAAAAAAGCTTAAGTAAATCGGATAAATTTATACGGTCTGGACGACTAAAATCTGAAGCAAATACGCCGCCGGGATTTAATCCAGCACCCGCCACTTTAGTATGGCTGGCAGAGGAACTGCAGCTAGCTCAACATCCAAGCATCAAAGCGCATTTCGACGCCATATTTGATAAAGCAGAACGCCCATTGCCTACAGTGCATACCGAAACTATTACGCGGGTAAGAACGCGCGATGAAGCACGCGTCAATGACGATCAGCAAGCCGTTGCCGGCTTCTTTGTACTGCTCCATGAACTTCCAAAAACGATCACCAGTACATTAAAAATAAGATCCGCGTTTGGCGAAAGCAAATACTATCAAAAATCAGTGCCCTCAGTCGCCGATTTGAATGTGCTTTTAGAAAACCCAATCGTCCGCGACACGGGAGACGCGTTAAAAGCCGCTCATAAACTTGCTCTACAAGCTCAGGCACGGCTCATTAGCGAAGGCGCTAATCTCTTCCCACCCACAGCCTTAAAAAAAGGCGCCTAGCTCGATAATTATTTCGCCCTTAACAATCTTCGTCTGCTTTTGCATCAATCGCCAGCGCGTGAAGGCCTGCATCGAGCAATGGCTTGAGCGCGGTGTAGACGGCACGGTGGCGGGCGACGGCATTCAATCCCACGAATTTGGTGCTGACGATTTTCACGGTGAAATGCGACTCGCCCCCTGCCCGCGCGCCGGAGTGTCCGGCGTGTTTTGCGGAGTCGTCGATGACTTCCAAGCTGATTGGCTGGAATTGATCGGTGAGAATAACGCGTATTTGCTCGGTAACAGTAGTCATAAAAACCGTGGTACTAGTTGAAACTCCGGCCAAGTTACGCGATATTACCCTGCAATGGCAAAGCGAAAAAAATCAGAGGAAGTTGAGCATACAGGCCACCGTTGCAGCTGGGCGGGGTGCATGGAGCCCGGCGATTTTCGTGCGCCGCGCTCGCGCAATAACCTGCGTGAATATCAATGGTTCTGCGAGGAGCATATCAAAGAGTTCAACAAAAAATGGAACTACTTTGAGGGTATGACGGCGGATGAGATTTACGAGTTTCAGCACGACGCCCATACGGGCCACCGCCCAACTTGGCGGATCGATCAGCGCACCGGCAACATCAACGCCAAGCTCGAGGAAGCGTTTGGGCGGATGTTTGGTGATGGCCAGGCGGTTAATTACCGCGCGAACGCAAAACCCATCAATGCGCGGGACCGTGATGCGCTGGCCACGCTTGACCTGGACCACCCGAGTGATAAAGCCAAGATTAAATCGCAATATCGGGAGCTGGTGAAAAAATATCATCCGGATGTGAATCGTGGCACTGGGCACGCTCAGGCCGAGGAAACATTCAAGAAAATCACCCGCGCCTATCATCATTTGATCGCGCATTATGTGGAGAAATAGATGAGTTCAGTGTTTCGCCGGTTTAGCCTCCTCGCCGTGCTTGCTTTGCTCTGCGGGTGCATTCTGGTCGATGATTTTGGGGCGCCATGGAAGGCGGCGAAGCCGGATATGTGCGTAAGCAAAATCGCGCAGTCGCTTTATTACACCGAGTTCCGTCGTGATCCGGCGGGGAAAGATATGGATACGCTTGCCCATGCTTGGACGGTGGATGGGCAGCATTACTTGCTATTGAAGCAGGATGTGGCCGATAAAGGTGGACGAATGTATAAATTCACCGTCGTGCAGGGGATTTTTCAGCGTTACCGGCTGAACCCGACCATGCGCGCACAGTTCGAGAAAGATTACCCGAATGCGCCGGTCAGCCTCGCGCGTGACACGGTGACATTGAAATCGCTCGATGCCGCGACGATCAAATTGCTGACGGATATCGGCAGTAAACAGGATTATTGGGAAATTGAAGATCAAACACTCTATAATACGCTCCTCAACCCAGAATGTCGGTTTGAGGATCGGGACTTGAAGGCATTGAAGAGTTATTTGGGGCAAAAGCATTAGTATCATCGCCAAAAGTGGGCCGTGAAGGAAAGACATATGACCAAAGATCAAGACACATTCGACGACGCGCCGAGCAAAAAACTGACAACGGATAAGCTGTTTGGTTTTGCTTCGGATATGAAGCTGCTGGGCTTTGCGAGCCCCCACGCGCTAACGCCGGCGGTGGATGAGACGTATCAGTTCGACAAGGCGACGACGCTCGCGATTTTGGCGGGGTTCCAATATAACCGCCGCGTGCTGGTGCAAGGTTACCATGGCACGGGGAAATCGACACATATCGAGCAAATCGCGGCGCGGCTAAACTGGCCGTGCATCCGTATCAACATGGACTCGCATATCAGCCGGACGGATTTGATCGGGCGGGATGCGATTGTGGTGAAGGATGGCAAACAGGTGACGGCGTTTCAAGAAGGCATCATCCCCTGGGCGCTGCGTCGCCCGGTGGCGCTGGTGTTTGATGAGTACGATGCGGGGCGGCCGGATGTGATGTTTGTAATCCAGCGCATTCTCGAGGCGCAGGGGAAGCTGACATTGCTTGACCAAAATACCGTGATCACTCCTCACCCTTATTTCCGTATTTTCGCGACGAGCAACACGATTGGGCTCGGCGATGCGACGGGGCTTTACCACGGCACGCAGCCGATCAACCAGGGGCAGATGGACCGGTGGAATATCGTCACCACGCTGAATTATCTGGATAGCGCCGTGGAAGAAAAAATCGTCACCGCCAAACTACCGTCGATGCAGGATGCCAAGGGTAAAAAGCTCGTGGCGACGATGGTCGCGATGGCGAACCTGACGCGGCAAGGGTTTATGAATGGGGACATCTCCACCGTGATGAGCCCACGCACCGTCATCACCTGGGCCGAGAACGTCGCGATTTTCCATGATGTCGATATGGCCTTCCGCCTTAGCTTCCTCAACAAATGCGACGAGATGGAACGCGCGACGATCGCGGAATATTACCAGCGGTGTTTCGATACTGACCTCATGGCGGTCGCGTAGAAGTTGCATCCAAGTTTATGGATTATATGCGATATGCCTTATTTTGTGCCTTGACCGCATGCGTTAATAAATGTTACTTTCCGAGGGCATTTTCTTAACCAATCGGGAGCACCCCCTTATGACAATCTACCATGGAACGCTGGGCGCTGATACGTTCGAGGGCGGCATCGGTGATGATAAGCTCATTGGCAATGATGGCAACGATACGCTCTATGGGGATGAAGGAAACGACAAGCTCTATGGTCAGAACGACCAAGATCTGTTGTTCGGCGGATTGGGCAATGACCTTCTCTATGGTGGCCTTGGTAACGATACGCTCTATGGGGGCAGCGGCGCCGATACGCTAAACGCGGGCGCTGGCGATGATCATATCTTCCACCGCGAAGGAAGTGATCTTATCTATGGCGGCGCGGGGCAATGACAATTATTGCCAGCGAAGGATCGGCGGACTTTGGGGAATGACACTATCTACGGTGGCGCTGGCAACGACTATATTTACCACGGCCCGGGTGATGATTCAATTTTCGGCGGCGCGCTGGCGACGATACTATCATCGGTACTGGGTGGAATCCTTTTTCGCGAGCGGCGATGGGAATGACACCATCGACGGCGCAGGCAACGACTATATTTTCGGTGGGAATGGCAACGATTCGCTGACAGGCGGTGCGGGAGACGACCACTTATTTGGCGATACCGGCAACGATACGATCTATGGCGGCAATGGTAATGATGAACTCACCGCGGGCGATTGGAATGGCCATATCGGCGCAAGCTACCTTGATGGGGGCAATGGCAATGACTTCCTCGGTTCCGGTTACAATGGCCATGACACACTTATCGGCGGGGCGGGTGATGATCGGCTCCAGGTGAATATCTCCGAACATGTGTCGAGCAGCTTTAGCCTCGGAGATCATCAGGCGACGCTTACAGGCGGCGCAGGCAGTGATACGTTCGTCTTCGATAACGTCGACGTGAAATTAGCTGCGAGCTATACGCCGACCACTGCTAACGATCATTACACGATCACGGATTTTAACGTGAATAAAGACAGTCTCTCGATTGTTTACTTTCAAACCCCAACATACATGTGAATGCCGATGCGATCGCGTCGGTTTCTTTCACGGGGGCTCAACTACACTCACCCTGGCTGGCACACCTGCTACTATCACCCTGGTAGGAGTCAATGCAACCGAATGGGGCCACGTGCATTGGGCAACGTAGTGCACTTGCTTTATTCTGTTTGAATCCCCTCACCTCCTATAGCATGATGGTCGCATGAAACATCGCGACCCTACTGCAGCTGAGCTTGAACACGCCTTCCTTCACCACCAGGCGGAAGTGGCGCAGGCGGTTTCGGGGAAGCGGGAGCTTTCGGTTGCGGTGGGGCTGAACCGGGTGATTGATGACCCGCTTTCGGCGAAGGATACGATTCTCATTTATAAATTGCTTGAGGCTGAACCGGCGGCGAGTGCGCGGCATATGCGTGGCCAGGTGGATATGGCGGCGCTGGCGCTGAAGCACCATGCGGCGGATGTTCATGCACAGCACCGCCCATTGGATGCCAAGGCAGCGGGCGTGTTCGATGCGCTGGAGCAGATACGGCTCGAGGCTATCGGCGCCGCACAGTTCCCTGGTATGCGGGCGAATCTCGAGGAGCGGCATAACGTTGCGTTTACGCTGAATGGCTATACGCGGATGACGAACGCAAGCGACGCAGCGATGGCGGATGTGATTGCCATGGTCGCGCGCCAGGCTATCACCGGGCAGGCGCCACCGCCTGCGATCGCGAAGCTGGTGGCGACGTTGCGGCCGTGGGTGGAGACGGCGGCGCTGAAGCATCTCAGTAAGTTGAGGGGAACCATCCACTCCCAAAGCGAGTTTGCGCGGTTGGTGGAGGATATTTTGGTTGACCTAAAACTCCTCACCCACCGACCGACGCGCGAAGGCAGCGGCGATGGTGAGCAGGATGCGTTTGATGCGACGGGTCACCATAATGACGATGTCAGTGAGGAATA
>JBGAJE010000067.1:0-8847 GCA_044225085.1 Rickettsiales bacterium
GATCGCGGTTTCCGCTTCGGCGATGGGGTATTTGAAACCATCCGCCTCGAAAACGGCGTGCCCTACCAATGGGAATGGCACCTCACGCGCCTGATGGGCGGCATGGCGGCCCTACGCATCCCGCCCCTTACCATCGATTGGCAGGATTACGCCCGCCGCCTCATCCGCAAAAACAAAAAAAATGAAGGTTTTCTGCGCATTGCCGTCAGCCGCGGCACGGGCAGCCGTGGTTACTTACCAAGCCCGCCCAATATGCCCCCCACCTGGGTGATCGAGCACCTACCCCCGCTCCCAGCGCCCGAAATGCCGTGCCAACTCTGGCTCAGCACCCATGCGCGCGCGCCGCTACAATCCATTCCCGGCAACCACAAACTCGCCGCTGGCATCGGCAACACCCTCGCCCTGCTCGAAGCGAACGATCATCGCTGTGACGAAGCTCTCCAACTTACCACCGGCGGCCTACTTTGCGAAGCCGCCAGCGCCAATTTATTCTGGATCGTGGGCGATACCATCTTCACCCCTCCACTCGACACCGGCTGCCTCAATGGCTCCACTCGCGACGCGCTGCTACGCCTCTCCCCTGTACCCATCCGCATTACTCAAGCCGGCATTACCAGCCTTCAAGGCGCCGATGCGGTTTTCCTCACCAATTGCCGCCTAGGTATTTGGCCAGTGCGCGCGCTTCAACCGATGGGGTGGCTCTTTCACACCCATCACCCGCTGCTGAAGAAACTTACCAGCATCCTCAAAAAAGACCGTGCCGCCTATAGCCGCGCTCACCGTTCGCAATGGCAGACAGCATGAACTGGCACCTACGCAGAACCCTGGATTGGCAAGAGCCCATCTCCCTCACCGCCAGTTTCGCCGGGCAGGATATGGCCCTGCTCTATTCCGGCCTAAGCGAGCAATTCACCGGCCAAACAAGCTATCTATTCCTGACGCCGCTTGAAATCATGAGTGGTGATGATTGGAGTGCCCTACCCCCTCTTCCTTCTGAAAGCGGGGGCCTACCGCTCTGGATCGGCTATCTCGGCTACGAAATGGGCGACGATGTGCCTGCCACCACTCCAGGCCCCATCACGCTGCCCAACACCCGCTTCATCCGCTACGCCCACGTCTTCCGTTTCGACCACACACGTCGCGTAATTGAACAATATGAGCAACCGGATGCACCAGCATTAACACCCGTCACCAGTGCCTCCATACCGCAAACTACCATCGCGACCCTCAGCTCCAACCTCACCCGTGGGCGCTACGAATCGATTGTCGCCGCCACTATCGCCCACATCCAAGCGGGGGATTTTTACCAAGCCAATATCACCCGCAAATTCCATGGCAGTTTTGTGAGTGCACCCGATAGTTGGGCGCTTTTTACCAACCTCACCAACGCAAGCCCTGCACCTTACAGCGCCTATATTCGCCACGGCAGCTCCGCGATCATGTCCTCAAGCCCCGAATGTTTCCTGACGGTGGATGCCACCGGCCAAATCACCACCCGCCCGATCAAAGGCTCCGCCCGCCGCAGCGCCGATGCGGTGGAAGATCAAACCATCGCCAAGAACCTCCGCGCGAGCGAAAAGAATCACGCCGAAAACCTCATGATTGTCGATCTGATGCGCAACGACCTTGCACGTGTGAGCGAACCAAAAACCGTCACGGTGCTCGAACAATCAAGCCTCTATTCCTACGCCACCATCCACCACCTTATCTCCACTATCCGCGCCAAAAAGCGCAGGGATGTGAGTGTTTACGATGTCGTGCGCGCCTGTTTTCCACCCGGCTCCATGACAGGCGCCCCAAAAATCGCCGCCATGCGCTGGTGTGCCGAGCAAGAGGCCATCACCCGTGGTATTTACAGCGGCGCCATTGGCTGGTTCGGCGGCGGCGATACGTGCGACCTCTCCGTCACCATCCGGACCTTAATTCTAAATGGCGATCAATTCGAATTCCAAGTCGGCGGCGGCATCGTCGCCGACTCCACCCCCGAAGACGAATGGCGTGAAACCCTCGTCAAAGCGCGCGGCATCTGTGCTGCATTAGGAATCCGTGAAGCTGATCTAGCCGCGCTATAACCCGTCATGCTGAACTCGATTCAGCATCCATCAAGGAGCGTCTGCGACGCAAATTCCTTTCGATGGATCCCGAAACCAGTTCGGGATGACACATGCTACGCCGCCTCAGCCACCATGCCGTGGAGTGACTGCATCTGCATAATTTCCGGTGTGGCGATGGTGTAAAACCCCGGCAATGCCAGTTTCACAACCCCATCCGGAATAGTGACAGATAATTCCACCTTCGCCCCACGTGGCTGAGGCGCGCCCAACATCGCTTTCAGCTGAGCAAGACTCTCAACCTCGTCCACTATCACATGCACCGCCTGCGCTTTGATATGTCCCACCGCATCATCAAGCGGGCTAATTTTCTGCACCAACAGCCGTTGCCCCCGCTCGCCGATACGCACATCGACATGTAAAAATAGCGCTGTTCCCGTCTTCAAAATCGCGTGATGTTGGTTAAGCAATGCTTCATCAAAAATCGCGACCTCATACTGCCCCTGCGCATCCGACAAGGTAAGAAATGCCGACCGGCCACGCGGCGAGCTGCGCAATTTATTCCCAATTAAAATCCCCGCTAACTTCAGTGATTGGCGGTCACTCAACCCATCGCTAAGCCGCGAGGAACCCGAAACCCCCATCTTTTTAAATAACGGCGCATAGGCCGCCAACGGATGGGCCGACAGGTAAAATCCAATCGCCGAACATTCCAGATTCAACTTCTCAATCACCGGCCACTCATCCACCGCCGGCAAAGCGCGCTGATTAAGCTGCGACTGCGCCACCGCATCCCCAAACAAACTCACTTGCGAGCTTTGGCGATCCTCCGTCGCATTCTGCGCCGTGGCGAGCACCATATCAATCGCCTCAAAAAGCTGATGACGATTGGGATGCAGTGAATCAAACACCCCTGCCATAATGAGGTGCTCAAGTTGGCGGCGATTAATCACCGTTGCATCCACCCGCCGTGCAAAATCATGAATATCGGTAAATGGCCCGTTCGCCACACGCTCGGCCACCAATGCGGCCATCGCCCCAGCACCAACGTTCTTAATCGCCGCCAGCGCATAACGAATGGAATCTTTTCCGTCCCCACGCTCAACCGAGAACTCCACCTCGGATTTATTGATATCCGGCGGCAGCAGCGCGATGCCAAACACCCGCGCTTCTTGCGCGAATTGGCTAAGCTTATCCGTCGACATCATCTCATACGTCATCGATGCCGCCAAGAATTGCACCGTATAATTCGCCTTGAGATAGGCGGTTTGATACGCAATCAACGCGTAAGCCGCCGCGTGCGATTTGTTGAAACCATACCCGGCAAATTTTGCTACCAGATCGAAAATCGCCGAGGCTTGGTGCTCTGGCACGTTATTTTTCTTCGCGCCATCCACGAACATCGCTCGTTGCGCATCCATCTCGGATTTGATCTTTTTCCCCATCGCACGGCGTAGCAAATCCGCCCCACCCAGTGTGTAGCCCGAGAGAATCTGCGCGATTTTTTGCACCTGTTCCTGATAAATAATAACGCCGTATGTTTCCCTCAACACCGGCTCCAGCAGCGGATGCAAATAATCAGCCTGCAAGCGGCCGTGCTTCACATCGATATAAGTCGGGATATTATCCATCGGTCCCGGCCGGTAGAGCGCACCGAGCGCGATCAAATCCTCAATTGAGTCTGGCCGTAGGTTTTTCAGCGCCTCGCGCATACCTGCGGATTCAAACTGGAACACGCCAAGCGTATCGCCCCGGCTCAGCATCGCGTAAGTTTTCTTGTCCCCTTCCGGCAACGTCAAGAGATCAATGGTGGCTCCATCCCGCGCGATGAACTGCACCGCTTTTTGCAAAATCGTCAGCGTGCGAAGCCCCAGGAAGTCGAACTTCACCAACCCCGCCGCCTCGGCCCATTTCATCGAGTATTGCACGACAAGCATGTCCGATTTCGGGTCGCGGTAAAGCGGCACCAGGTCGGATAATGGTCGATCGCCAATCACTACCCCCGCCGCGTGGGTTGAAGCATGGCGGTAGAGACCCTCCAGCTTCTGCGCCAGCACCGCGAGATGCGCGGCATTTTCATCTTCTTCTATCGCTTGTTGAAGCATAGGCTCAAGCTTAATGGCCTCTTCAAGCGTCACCGGTGCAGCAGGATTATTCGGCACCAGCTTACAAATCCGATCCACCTGCGAATAGGGCATCTGCAACACCCGCCCCACATCGCGCAACACCGCCCGCGCTTGCAATTTCCCGAAGGTGATGATTTGTGCAACCCGGTCATCGCCGTATTTATCGCGCACATAGCGAATCACTTCCTCCCGCCGGTCTTGGCAGAAATCGATATCGAAGTCCGGCATCGAGACACGCTCAGGATTAAGGAAGCGCTCGAAAAGCAACCCATAGCGCAGCGGGTCAAGATCGGTAATCAACAATGCCCAAGCTACCACTGAACCTGCACCCGAGCCCCGCCCTGGCCCAACCGGAATATCATGCTCCTTCGCCCAGGTAATGAAGTCCGATACGATGAGAAAATATCCCGGAAATTTCATCGTAATGATGACATCAAGTTCAAACTCGAGCCGGTCGCGATAAGGCTGCGCAACTTCCTCGCGCTCCACCTCACTCATTCCCGCCTGAAACACATGCCGCTCAAGCCGATGCTGCAAGCCCGCCCGCGCCTTCACTGCCAACGCATCGGACTCGGAAAGCACCTGCCCCGCCGTATCCACCATATGAAACCCTGGCAAAATCGGCGAACGCGAAGGCGCCCACACATGGCAGCGCCGCGCAATGTTGACGGTATTCTGGATTGCCTCCGGAATATCACGGAACAGCAACTCCATCTCACTCGACGTTTTGAACCGATGCTCAGCATTCAATCGCGGACGATCCGTTTCCGTGACATAGCGCCCATCCGCCACGCAAAGCAGCGCATCATGCGCCTCATACATGCCGGTATTAGCGAAATAGATGTTGTTGGTCGCAACCAGCGGAATATTGAGAGCAAGCGCTACTTCAATCTGTGCTCGCTCAATCTGGCGCTCTTCAGGAAGCTGATGACGTGTCAGTTCGATATAAAGCCGATCGCCAAACATCGCTTGCAAATCGGCCAGCAACGCTTCTGCATCCGCTTTGCGATTGGCGAGCAGCAATTTCCCAAATCCACCATAAATCGAGCCCGTCAGCGCAATCAACCCCGCATTGTGGGCACGCAACGTTGCGTAATCAAGCAGCGGCGTCATCCCCATCGCCGGTGCGGTATAAGCGAGGCTCGCGAGCTTCAAAAGATTCGCGTAACCCACCTCGTCCTTCGCCAACACAAGCAGCTGGTCCGCCACCATCCGCTGCGCGTTGGCATGCGGCTCAAACCCATAAGGCACGAGCGATAACGTCAGCCCAACAATCGGCTGCACCCCCTCCTTCACCGCATATTCAGAAAATTCGAGCGAGCCAAAGAGATTGTCATGATCCGTCAACGCTAGCGCCGGCATATGGTCCGCCTTGGCGAGCGCTACGAGTTTGGGAATCTTGATCGCGCCCTTGAGCAGCGAATAAGCACTATGGCTGCGCAGATGCACGAAGCTCATGGCTGCACTGCCTCGACAGCACCGGCACGCAATGTCACCGCACGATGTAATCGTTTTGCGAGCGCCATATTATGCGTCGCAATCAATGCCGCCACTTGCTCCTCGCGCGCCACTTCAAGCAACAGCGCCGTTACTGTCTCCGAAGTAGTGGGATCCAGATTCCCCGTCGGCTCATCCGCCAAAATCAGCGCCGGCTTATTGGCAAGCGCCCGCGCAATCGCAACTCTCTGCTGCTCTCCACCTGACATTTGCGAGGGATAATGGTGCAACCGCGCTGCCAATCCAAGTCGCGTTAGCAGAGCCTGCGCACGTTCCTTCGCCACACTCTGCCGCGTTCCGGCAATCGTCTGGGGCATGATTACATTTTCCTCTGCCGTCAATTCCGGCAGCAGATTATGAAACTGATAAATAAACCCGATATGCCGGTTACGCAGCCGCGTGCGCACCGCATCACTCGCGCGGCTAGCCTCAGTCTGCGCGATACGAATTTCCCCCGCTTGCGGCGTATCCAGCAAACCTGCGATATGCAGCAAAGTTGATTTCCCGGAGCCGGAAGGGCCAATCAGCGCCACCAATTCCCCCGCCGCGATGGTAAGATTCGCATTCTGCAACACCTCCACCGCCCCAGCGGATGTAGTGTAACGCCGTGTAATATCACGTAGCTCGAGCACATTACTCATAGCGCAATGCCTCCGCCGGGTCGAGCCGCGCCGCACGGCGCGCCGGATAAAGCGTGGAAAGGAAAGAAAGCACTAGCGCCAGCACAATAATCACCACCACTTCACGCGGATCGGTTTTCGTCGGCAGCGTGGAGAGGAAGTAAATATTCTCGATCAAAATCTCTTGCCCAAGCGCCTTCTCAATCAAATGATGCAACGGCTCGAGATAGGCCGCCAGCACCAAACCTAGCACCACCCCTGCCATTGTTCCCGCCAACCCAATTAGTGTACCAGCAGCCATAAAAATCCGCATCACACTGCCGCGCGTGGCCCCCATCGTCCGTAACACGGCAATGTCACGCCCCTTCTCCTTTACCAACATCACCAAGCTTGAAATGATATTGAACGCCGCCACCAAAATGATCAGCGCGAGGATAATCACCATCACATTTCGCTGCACCTTCAACGCAGCAAAAATACTGGCGTTGGTTTCCTGCCAATCAAACACCCGCGCGCCAGCGCCAAGCAGCGATTCAATCTGCGCCACCATGTGCGGCGTGGCGTTGAGGTCGCTCACCATCACCTCCAAATTACTAATACCATCCCCCTCCTCCGTATTGAGAAGGAAGTAATTTTGCGCTTCTTCAAATGGCATAAGAATCAAACCAGAATCAAACTCATGCATCCCGAGCTTCAGCGTTCCCACCACCGGATACGCCTTCATGCGCGGGATAAACCCAGCAATCGTGGCATGTCCCTGCGGCGAAATCAGCATCACCGAATCCCCGACTTGAACACCTAAATTTCGTGCCAGTGTGGTACCGAGCACAATACCCTCACCATCGCGCAACCCATCAAGCGAGCCGGACGCCACATGGCTCGTGAACAGCGCCCGTGTGCTGAGCGACTCCCACGGCATCGCCATTGCCTGCGCACCAATCGCACGCCCCCGCGCCGTCGCCATCACCTGGCCCGTCACCTTCGGCGTAACACTCACTACGCCAGGAATCGCCTTAATCTGCTCGACCGAAGGTTGGTAGCCGGTAAATGCGCGGCCTTGGCTATAAATGGTGATATGCCCATCAATACCGATGAATCGCGACGTCATTTCATCTCGAATACCATTCATCAACGAGGTCACGAGAATCAATGTCGCCACCCCCAGCGTGATACCGATGACCGCAAACCACGTCGTCAGCGAAATAAACCCTTCCGCCCGCTTGGCCCGCAAATACCGCCACGCCAACATCCGCTCAACTGGGGAAAGGAAGGCCATCAGAATGCCACTGCCTTAGCACGGTGATCGACAACGCGTTTGACCACCTCTTCAATCTTGATCTCGGATTTCTCACCGCTGCGGCGATACTTCACTTCGACCATACCCGCCGCCGCGCCACGCGGACCGATGGTGAGCTGCCACGGCAACCCGATCAAATCCATACTCGCAAATTTCGCGCCACCACGTTGATCCGTATCGTCATAAAGCGGGTTCAACCCAGCAATTTTCAAATTGGCATAAAGCTGTTCGCAGGCGAGATCACAATCCTTATCGCCAGGGCGGAGATTGATGATGCCCGCATCAAACGGCGCCACGGATTCTGGCCAAATAATCCCCGCCTCATCGTGGCTCGCTTCAATAATCGCAGCAACCAAGCGCGAAACGCCGATACCATAAGAACCCATCTGCACAGGGCGTTCCACCCCATCCGGCCCAGTCACACTCGCGCCCATGGGTTTGGAATATTTTTCGCCGAAATAGAATATATGCCCCACTTCAATCCCCCGCGCACTAATGCGCTTCGCTTCGGGGATCGCTTCGAAGGCAGCTGCATCGTGTTTTTCTTCCGTCGCGGCATAGAGATTCGTGCGGCCATTCACGATGCTGGAAAGATCGCCGTTGAAATCAACCGCACTCCCCGGAGGCGGCATATCGACAAGATCCGTATGGCAGAAAACCTGGCTTTCGCCCGTATCGGCAAGGATAATAAATTCATGGCTCAAATCACCGCCGATCGGCCCCGTATCTGCCCGCATCGGGATTGCCTTAAGCCCCATACGCGCAAACGTATTGAGATACGCCACGAACATACGCTGATAGGCCTTGCGCGCACCCGCTTCATCCACATCGAACGAATACGCATCTTTCATCAAAAACTCGCGGCCACGCATCACGCCGAAGCGTGGACGCACTTCGTCGCGGAACTTCCACTGCATGTGATACAAGTTCAGCGGCAAGTTTTTATAGCTGCGCACGAAGCTTTTGAAGATGGTCGTAATCATCTCCTCGTTCGTCGGCCCAAATAACATATCACGATCATGCCGGTCGGTAATGCGGAGCATCTCCTTACCATAATCGTCATACCGGCCCGACTCACGCCACAAATCGGCGGATTGAATCGTCGGCATCAGTAGTTCCACCGCGCCAGCACGATTTTGCTCCTCACGGATGATTTGCTCGATTTTTTTCAACACCGCAAATCCCAGCGGTAGCCAGCTATAAATCCCCGCAGATTCCTGACGGATCATCCCCGCCCGCAACATAAGGCGGTGCGA
>JBGAJE010000068.1:0-6956 GCA_044225085.1 Rickettsiales bacterium
CACGTCGAAAAATCGGTTGGGTCACAGCATAATGCGGATACAAAGTGATGCGCTGCATCGCCACATGCCAGCAATGAATCAGGGTCGCCCACGCATCCGGCGATTTTTGCGCGGCGGCACTATCGGCAAAACGCTGACAGACATCGAGCTTCGCGTCTGGCTGCATGGCGGTGAGCCAACCTTCATAAATCGCAAGCGCCTCAGCCTTAAACAACGTGATCGCGTGGCCCGGCGAACCGTAACTCAGCGCATAAAGTGCCGCGTAATCATGCGAGGGGATACTCGGTGCAATTTGGTGAAGAATTTCCGAAAACGCCCCTGCATCCGGCACCGCCAACTTAAACTGCCGACAGCGCGAGCGAATGGTCGGTAAAATCGCGCCCGGTTCATGGCAAACAAGGAACAACAACGCCCGTTCCGGCGGCTCTTCCATAATTTTCAGCAACGCATTCGCCGCATTGGCGTTGAGCTGGTCGACCGCATCCACAATCACCACTCGCCAATCGCCCTCGGCCGGGGTAAGGCTTAAAAACTCCGGCACTTTACGCGCATCATCCACGCTGATGGTCGATTTCTCGACGTTTTTTTTGCTATCATACGCCGGGCTCAGCGTCAGCAAATCCGTGTGCGACCCGGCCGCGATGCGCCGAAAAATCGGGCTTTCCACATCCATCGCTAAACTTGATGCCGCGGGCGCAGCCACCTCTGGCGATGCGTCACCAAAGAGCGACATACTCGGCGCCTCAGCCGGTGCGGGAGCACCATGGCCCAACACATATCGCGCGAAACGATAAGCCAGCGTCGCCTTGCCGATGCCCTTGGGCCCCGTCATCAAATAAGCATGATGCACCACGCCACGGCTAAATTCCTGCAAAAACCGCTGCTCCGCCACCTCATGCCCAATCAACAACGGATTTGCGCGCGGATGCTGGAGTTCAATATCGGATGCCTTAGCCATGCCTATTTTATGCCGCAATCGCAGGCATCAACGCAAGGCCAAACCGTGTGTTGAGAGTAGTGATGATGGCCTGGTGAACCTGCGCTGCCCCCTGCCCTGCATCAACCATGTTGATACGCTCTGGGTGGCGCGCAGCAAGTTCCAGAAACCCGGCGCGGATGCGTTCATGGTAATCATGCCCCATTTGCTCGAAGCGCGATTCAGCCGCGTTGCCACGCTTATCGGCGCGGGTGAGACCAATGCTCGGAGAAAGGTCCAGCAGTACCGTCATATCCGGCGCGAGGTTGCCAAAGAGCAATGCATAAAGCTGGTCGAGCCAGGCCGTGCCGACCTGTTTGGCGACACCTTGATAAATGAACGTCGAATCATAAAACCGGTCGCACAGCACCCACTCACCTTTAGCAAGCGCGGGGTTGATTTTCGCTTCGATATGATCCAATCGCGCCGCCATGAAGAGTAACGATTCCGTAGCCGGATGCCAAGCATCCACCGCGCCACTCACCACCAATCCACGAATCGCCTCGCCACCTGGCGAGCCACCGGGCTCCCGCGTGGTGATATGCCCAATCCCCGCTGCCGCAAAGGATTGCGCCAGTAATTTCAGCTGCGTTGATTTACCTGCGCCCTCCCCGCCTTCAAGCGTGATAAAGCGGGGCTTCACTACTACATCCCCAGCACACGCGGAATGCGGCTGAAAAATCCGAGTTTCTCAACCGGCGCAGCGGTCACCAGCGGCACTTCCTTCTTCGTGCCGTTCGCAAGCGTGATCGTCAGTGTCCCCGCAGGTTTTCCTTGTGCCAGCGGCGCAGCAAGCGGGCCGTCGTAGGAAGCCGTAATCTTCACATTATCACGCCCAACTTTGGGAATGCTCATCCGTACATCTTCGGCGACAACCAGCGGCACATCTTTCGCCGTCCCCATCCACACTTTGGCAGTGGCAACGGTTTTGCCGGCTTTAAACAACGTCAAATCGTCGAAATTATGGAAGCCCCAGGAAAGCAGCCGCTCCCCTTCCTGCGCACGCGTCGCTGCCGAATCAAGCCCGTTCACCACCAGCACCAACCGCCGTCCCGTCGCCGGGTCTTTGGCCGACAGTGTAATCCCATAACCTGCCGCATCCGTATGGCCCGTCTTCAGCCCATCCACATGCATCGCCGTGCTATCGAGCAGTAAGTTACGATTCCCCTGACGAATGCCGTGATAGGTAAACTCTTTCTCGCTGAAATAATGGTAGTATTCCGGGAAGTCCCGAATGATCGCTGTCGCCAACACCGCCAAATCATGCGCCGTCGTTACATGCTCCGGGCTGGGCCAGCCGCTTGCATCCGTGAATTTCGTATTCGTCATGCCAAGCTGCTTGCCCTTATCATTCATTTGATTGGCGAACGCGCTCTCCGAGCCTGCAATCCCCTCGGCCACCACAATGCATGCATCATTGCCGGATTGAATGGCGATGCCGCGAATCAAATCCTCAAGCGCTATTTGCCCGCCAATCGGCACAAACATTTTCGAGCCCTGCATCCGCCATGCCTTTTCACTCACCGTGAATTGGCTGCTCAGCGTCAACGTCCCCTGCTTGAGCTTCTCGAAAATGAGGTAAAGCGTCATCATCTTCGTCATAGACGAGGGATACATTTTCTTATCACTCGCCTTTTCAGCCAGCACTGCCCCGGTGTCGTAATCAAGCAAAATGAAGTTACTCGCTGATGTGTCAAGCTGCGTCCCATCCGCCGTAGTCACTGGCATCGTCGCTGCGCTAGTGCGTAGCGTTAAATCAAGCCCCGCCTCTGCGCCCGAATCCTCCTGCGCGCGTGCCGCAAACGACAACGCACTCGCCACCAACATCATCCCGACGGTAAACCACGACAAACGCTTCATCGACATAACTTCCTCTTCTGTTCCTTTTTTCTTTTATCGTAAATGCAGTTATTTTACTCCCGCACGATTTTGGCATCTACGCCTATCCCATGCAGTTGCGCAAGCTTCTCAGCGGATTGTTCAACACTGAATGGCCCCATGCGCACATAGTGCATCGTCGCACCATCGTTCGCCGTTTTGTTGAGCACTGCCGTTGTTCCGTATTGGCTATATTGCGCTCGCATCTTTTCCGCGTTCGAAGAATTCAAAAACGCCCCAAGCTGAATATAACGTTTATCATCTCCCGCAATCGCGGGTGCCGCATTTGCTGGCGCTGGCGATGCCGAAGCAACTTGCATCGGCGCAGGGGCTGGTGACATTGCGGGCTTTGCAGGTTCCATCACGCTAAATGGCGATGCACTCGCCACTGGCTTCCCACCCACCGGCGGTAAATCATTCGAAGCAATCGTCGTCAGCGGCGCAGAATCTTCCGTCGCCTGCGAGACTTCACGTGGCTCAACATCCGCAGGTGCCGAATCAAACTCCACGGGCCGCTCGGGCGCCGTCTCCGCTGCCTCGGCCGAAGCCACGGGGTTCGCCGCATTCCACCATTTGCTAGTCTTCCCACTACTTGGCGCATTGCTCGCATATTGCGGGCCCTTGCCAATCACTTCTTCGGCCAAATCAATCGATTTCGGGTCACGCCCTTCCGCCAACAAATCCGTAAACCGCTGCGATTCCGATGGCATATACTCCACCCGCACCTTCGCCGTTCCCTTCGCAATCAACCCAATTGCCTCCGCGGCCCCGCGGCTGAGATCGATAATCCGCCCTTTCGCGAATGGTCCACGATCGTTAATCCGCACATAGGCCCAACGCCCGGTCGAAAGCATCGTCACCTTCACAATCGAAGGCAACGGCAACGTACGATGCGCCGCCGTCATGTCATTTTTATCAAATTCCTCACCATTGGCCGTTTTGCCGCCATGGAATCCCGGCCCATACCACGAAGCCATCCCCTCTTCGACATAATCCGGCTGATAGCGCGGCACAAATTGTTCACCATCCACCGTGTAGGATTGCCCAAGCTTCACATGCGGCGATACACGCTTACCGTTGACAAACCCTGGCACACCATCGGTGCTCTCTTCATGGCCTGAATAGGTGATGTGATGATCACCGCCGCCACACGCCGTCAGCGCCAACATCACCAAAACCCACAACCCACGTGAAATTTTCATCCTATTCTCCAAGTTTGTCCGCCCTTTACTTACTTTGCTGTAGCAAAATATCGCGAACGATTCCATTGCAACAATGCCTGATAATTCTCCGTCACGAGGTAAGCCCCCTCTCGGTGTGCCAGATACATGGCGTAGCGCAACGTATCCAGCTTTGGCAACGGCTTTCCGCTCGCTCGCGTTAACCCGCGCTCATGCCAATGTTTGAGCGTCTGCGCATGTTTGATATCCGCATCCTCGGCCGTAAAATCCGGCGGCACATTCACCGGGTAGCCCCAACCTTCATTCCCCCGCCAGCCAAGCCCATGCAAATAATTCGCAATCGAAGCAAAAATATCCGCCTGATTCGTCCAAATATCCCGCCGCCCATCGCCGTCGCCATCGGCCGCATATTCGAGATACGTCGTCGGCATAAACTGGCAATTGCCCATCGCCCCTGCCCATGAGCCTACGAGATCCACCCCCGCCATATGTTCATTCGTTAAAATCTTCAGCGCCGCCATCAGCTGATTACTAAAAATCGCCCGCCGCCCTTCATAAGCCAGCGTCGCCAGCGATTGAATCACCGAAAAATTTCCCGGATTATTCCGTAATCCGTTTCAATGCCCCACAGCGCGACGATATATTGCGGCTGCACATGATATTTCGCGCTAATCCGCGCCAGCAATTCGCGATGCTCCTGCATCAGCGCCCGCCCAACACGCACCCGCCGCGCCGTAATCGTATTCTGCAAATAGGTCGTCAGGCTAACCTTGTTCTCGGGTTGTTTTTGATCAAGCGTGACGACCTGATCATCCTCCACCACCCCCGCGAACGCATCCTCAATCACCGGAGCAGGAATCCCCTCCGCCGCCGCGCGCGATTTAAAATCCCCGAGCCATTGATCAAACCCACCTTCCGGGCTCGCATGCGCCACCACGCCGGAAAAACTCAGCACGACAAGCACCGCCGCGAGAAACAAGCTCGGCCATCTCATGAAACGCCCCCGATTTCGAGCGGATAGTTATGGCCCCGCGGCCACAACCGAGCAAGTTGAAAGCATTTTGTACACATGCGTAATATTTTCCATCGTCATGTGAGCCGGTTATAGTTAGCTAATCCTGTGGAAAAGCTTGAACTGATCCGAACCAAAGAACGCCTCGTCGCGCCGGGTGCCATCAAAGGCCTCTGCCATGCACTCAACCGCCACCGCGTCGGTTCCCGTCTTCTGCTCGTTTGCGACGAAAACACCTGGCCCGCCGCTGGTCAAGCCGTCGCCGCCGTGCTTGAAGGGAATTACACCGTCACCACCCACTCCCTCGGTCGCAATGTACACCCACTGCTTAGCCATGCCGTCGAGATCGGGATGAAAACGACGGATTACGACGCGCTCATCGCCATCGGCTCCGGAACCATCAACGATATTACCAAATACGCCGCCGCCATCGGCCGCAAACCCTACATCAGCATCGCCACCGCTGCCTCAATGAACGGCTACATCTCCGCCAACGCTAGCCTCACCGAGCACGGCGCCAAACATTCCTATCCCGCAAGTCCCCCCATCGCGGTGATTGCAGACATGAACATCATCGCCGCCGCCCCCAAACGCCTCGCCCGCGCAGGTTTTGGCGATACACTCTGCCGTACCACCGTCGAAGCCGACATGCTCATGAGTCACTATTTGCTCGACACTGATTATCCACGCATGCTGTTCGACATTCTGCGCGCTCACGAGCCCGGCCTCCTCATCCACGCCAGCAAACTGCGCGACAATGATCCATTCTTCTTGGGTCTCCTCATGAGCGCCCTGCTCGAAGCCGGCGACGCAATGGTGATGCACGGCAGCAGCGCCCCCGCCAGCCAAGGTGAGCACATGATCGCCCACACCGCCGAAATGCTCTACGGCAGCGAGCTCACCCATCTCACACACGGCGAACTCATCGCCGCCACCACGATGACGATGGCCCGCCTCCAACACACACTCATCGAGAATATGCCAACCATCCACCCGCTCCCACGGGATGAGCTACATTTCCAACGCCTCTTCGGCAAAGCCGTCAGCGCCACTTTGTGCCTCGCCTATAACCGCAAATTCATCAGCATCGACCGCGCCGGAACCATCAACGAAAAACTCGCACGCGATTGGCCCCATATCTATCAGGAGCTCACGAACATCATGCTCCCACTCAATACCTTGAAGCGCGCGTTCCTCCAAAGCAACACGCCCACCGATCCGCGCGAACTTAAAATCATCAATTATCACTACCAAGCCGCCTGCCAGCACGCCTACCTGACGCGCGACCGCTTTACATTTCTCGATATTGCCGCAATGGCAGAAAAGCGGGCCTAGCCGCGCCCACGATATGGCTTCACACCGGGTGATGGCACCCAAAGCCCTTTCGGTGGCTCGCCCGTCTGGAAAAACACATCAATCGGCATGCCTCCGCGCGGATACCAGTAACCGCCAATGCGCAGCCACATCGGCTCAATCGCTTCCATAATTCGCTTAGCAACGTGCAAGGTGCAATCCTCATGAAACGCACCATGATTGCGGAAAGAGTGCAAAAATTGTTTCAACGATTTGCTCTCTACAATCCAAGAACGCGGCACATAATCAATCACAAAATGTGCAAAATCCGGCTGGCCGGTGATGGGGCAAATCGAAGTAAACTCCGGCGCCGTAAACCGCACCAAATAATCTAAGTTCGCATGCGGATTCACCACCCGCTCCAGCACCGCCTCATCAGGCGATGCGGGGAGTTTCATATTGGTACCAAGTTGGGTAAGTGTGGTGGTGTCCATGGGTTGGACGTAGCGGGTGGATCAGATCGCGTCAAGAAGTGCTAGAAGCTTAGGCAGCTTACTAATTAACTTTTTGAAGGGCCTGCGGGCGGAAAATTGGTAATAGTGGCCGACCATCCCCC
>JBGAJE010000068.1:6999-9708 GCA_044225085.1 Rickettsiales bacterium
CTTCTAAGCGACTTTGGGTCGGTGGCAACACAATAACCCTTTCTGCAACTTTTGGAGCGGGTTTAGCAGCAATGATAGGTTTAATATCGCCGGCCTCAGGATCGATAGGTCCATCACCCATATCGACCGCGCCTTCCGCATGAGTGGTAGCCGCTTGCGCAGTTTCACGTTTTTCCATCACCGCTACCCGTTCAGCTTCGGTCGGTAACGGCACTGTTTCCACCATCTTTTTAAAATCAGCGTTTAGAGCCTTTAATTCAGGTAGAACATCAGCCTGAACATATTCCATGATCAATTTTCGAAGGTAACCAACTTCTCCATCGGCTTCCGGCAGTGCTTCTTGAGATTGATAAAATTCGTAAGCTTCAGCACACCGATCGAGCAAATCATCAAGTCGCGCGCTAGTCCTATAAATGCTCTCTTGAGCATATTGAATGGTGCTGGCATCCATTCCTTGGATATCGACCATTAATTCATTAATGTGGCTATATAGGCCCCTTACTGCTGTTTCACATATATTGTCCCATTCGGGAACAGCCAGCAAATGCTGCTGCGCATTTGCTGGAAGCTCTGCCTTCGACTCAATGGACATGACATAGGTTGCCGCACGGAGCATTAACTCCATTTTTTTCCAAGTCTTCCATAAATGGGAAACGCTATCACTGCCTGGCGCTTGCTTATTGAAATCTTGATAATCTTCGTACAGCGCCCGAAGCCAAGGCCGAAATTCTTTAAACTCCGCCGCCTGCTGCGCAAGTGGCTTGCCTGCTTCCGAAGCAAAAATATCTTCGTAATGAATGCTCATGCCAAACTCGGATCCCTCATTCCATTCTCAGCAAAGCCCTTGTTACGCAGCGAACACGAGTCGCACTGGCCGCAAGGCTTACCGTCTGAGGTTGGATCATAGCAGGAAATGGTGAGCGAATAGTTAACGCCCAGACGCAACCCCTCACGAATAATATCAGCCTTTTTCATATGGATAATGGGGGTATGGATGCGGATTTTCTGTTTTGCTTCCACCCCATAAGCCGTCGCCAGATTCGCCGTTTTTTCAAATGCTTCAATGAATTCCGGCCGGCAATCCGGGTAGCCGGAATAATCCAGCGCATTCACGCCGATGGAGATGTCATACGCCTTCAACACCTCCGCCCACGCAAGCGCGAAACTAAGGAAAATTGTGTTCCGCGCGGGCACGTAGGTGATGGGAATCCCCTCCCCAATCTCCGCGTCGGAACGATCTTTCGGCACGGAAATATCATCCGTTAGCGCCGAACCACCAAACAGCCGCAAATCAATATCCGCGATTTTATGCTGCGCGACGCCAAGTTGCTCCGCCACCTTCTTCGCCGACAACAACTCCACCGCATGCCGTTGGCCGTAGCGGAAGCTGAGCGCATACACCTCAAACCCTTGCTCCTTCGCAAGCGCAAGGGTGGTAGCGGAGTCGAGTCCGCCGCTGAGAAGAAGCACTGCTTTTTTTGTCATACTTTATCCTCTTGCGTCATTCCGAACTCGATTCGGAATCCATCGAAGGAGCGTCTGCGACGCAGATAATCCCTGATGGATGCTGAAACAAGTTCAGCATGACGGTTTATGCAATCCCCAAAATCTTATGCGTCTGCAACGACAACCGATACCCATTCGCCTGCGCCAATTGCGCTGCGTGTGCCGTGTTCGCCCGGTTGCGATTCACATCACCCACATCCATCGGCTGAACATAAACCGGAATATCAAGCCCCGCCTGCCCCACATCCGCCACATCGCGATACTCATCCGAATCCGTCGCCACAATAAATTTTAACGCATCCACCCGCGCGAGCAGATCGGGGCGGAGTTTATGATAGCGCCCATCCGTCACCTTCGGAGAGCAAACAACGTGCACGGATTCAGGAAGTTGCCGCCACAGCGTGCCATTGGTTTCGATCTGCACTCGTAGCCCGCGCGCCAGCAATTCCCGGCATAGCGGTGCAATCTCCTGCCGCAGCGGTTCGCCGCCGGTGATAACAACGAGATCGCGTAAACCTGCCGCCTGTTTCACCACCTCATCCACCACCGCCGACAAATCCATGGCATGAAATGCCTCAAACTCCGTATCGCAAAAATCGCAGGCGAGATTGCAGCCGCCGAGGCGCACAAACACCGCCGGGTGACCGGTGAACGGCCCCTCGCCTTGCAGCGTCGGGAAAATCTCGACGACTTGCAGCGTCGAGCCATCGCCTTTCTCGGGCGCGCGTTTGGGGTTCTTACCGAACATTCTTGCTCACTAGTTTATTAAGCTTTATACCTCGTCATCGCCCGAATCGCAGCGCGATTATAGGGCGATCCATACGGACAGCGCCGCATATGCAGCGTTGCTCTATGGATTCCCCTAGAATTTGCAAGCAAATTCGGGGAATGACAAAGAAAGAGGCGATCATAAACTCCTATGCCCAAACCGCAAACCACTGAAACCCCCGCAAAACTGGCCGATGCCGGGCTTGAAACCAAGCTTGTCCATGGCGGCTCCATGCGCTCGCAATTCGGCGAGGTGGGCGAAGCCATCTTCCTAAATTCCGGCTTTTGTTATGACGACGCCGAAACCGCCGAAAAGCGCTTCAACGGCGAAGAACCGGGCTTCGTCTACTCCCGCTATCGCAACCCCACGCTTGCGATGCTCGAAGACCGCCTCGCCCTTCTCGAAGGCGCCGAAAGTTGCATTGCCGTCGGCTC
>JBGAJE010000069.1:0-9204 GCA_044225085.1 Rickettsiales bacterium
AGATGCGAAAGAATCACCACCTTCGCGTGCCGTTCCATGAGATACTGCAACGTCGGCACAATTCGCATCAGCCGCGTCGCATCCGTCACCCGCCCCGCATGCATCGGCACATTCAAATCCAGCCGCACCAGCACGGTTTTGCCAGTTACGTCGAGGGATTCCAGGGTGGGCAATGCTGCCATCTTCACAAAACCTTCATAGTTAAGCGTCTTTTAACAGCTAAACTGCAGATACAACACGAATCAAGTTAAAGGGTGAAGGACTCTATGCCTCCTCGATATGGCAATGGTGGTTCACGCGGCGGAAACCCACCAGAACGCGAAAGCGGCAAACCGCCTAGTAGAACGGAAGAGAAACCGTGTGCAGCTTACAAACGAAGAGACGCAGGAGCGTCGTTAGCTCAACAAATAATGGTAGAAAGAAGGCTCGACGAGCCTCATGCAAGCTGGTTAGCCCGTAACCTTAATTCTAGCGAAGAAAGCAAATAACCCGTTAAGCCGCCACCCGCACCATATCGAGCATCCGGCAGCTAAAGCCCCATTCATTGTCATACCATGCAGCCACGCGCAGCAAATTGCCGCCGATCACTGACGTCCCCGTAAGGTCCACAATCGCGCTCGCATTATCATGGGTGTAGTCGATCGACACCAGCGGCGCGCTATCCACCTTCAGCACGTTTTTGGGCATTTTGGCGGCGGCTGCAGTAAAGGCGGCGTTCACTTCCTCTTTCGTCACCGGCTTGCTCATCACGGCGGTGAGGTCGATCATCGACACATTCGCCGCCGGCACACGCACCGACACACCCGAAAGCTTGCCCGCAAGTTGCGGCAACACCAGGCCGATGGCTTTCGCGGCACCGGTTTTTGTCGGCACCATGGAAAGCGCAGCAGCGCGTGCACGGCGCAAATCCTTATGCGAACCATCAACGAGGTTTTGATCGCCCGTGTAAGCGTGAATCGTCGTCATGAAACCCGACGTGATGCCGAACTGCTCATCCAGCACCTTCGCCACTGGTGCAAGGCAATTGGTGGTGCAGGAACCGACGGAGAACACCGTGTGCTCTGGCTTCAGCTGCGCGCAATTCACGCCATGCACGAAGGTCGGGCAATCATCACCCGCCGGGGCAGAAATCAGCACGCGCTTGGCACCTTGCGCGAGGTGAACGCTCGCCGCCTCTTTGCTGTTAAATGCGCCGGTGCATTCGAGCACCATATCCACGCCGAGTTTTTTCCAATCAATCTTCTTAGGGTCGCGCTCGTGGGTGATGGTGATTTTGCCGCGGCCCATGTCGATGCCCGCATCATCGAACGTGATTTTGTTCTGGAAACGGCCATGCACCGAATCATACTGCAGCATATGTGCGTGATGCTCATTCGCCGCTGAGCCGTTGGCAGCAACGAGTTCAATGTCGTCGTAGCCCTCTTCAATAATCGCGCGCGCGACGCAGGCCGATGCGACCAAGTCCGTTAATTCCGATTTTGATTGTCATAACTACCTCTGCCCGGCGTTATAGTGCGTTATTCGGGGACGTCAAACACCGCAGCTTCGACAATGGCCGAAAGCGGCAGCGGCCCATATAAATGCGGAAATTCACCGGGCCGGTTGCCAGAGGAAGATTTCTGCCAACGCAAGGCAGACCCTAACTTTTCCACATCCACCGTCAACAACACCAACCCACTCTGCCCGGCGAAATATTTACGCGCCGTTTCAGCCTGCTGTTCGGCGGTGGAGAAGTGCACATAACCATCCGCCACATCAATCGGCATGCCGGGGAAGGTGCCGGTGCGTTGAAGTTTCCTGCCAGAGGGCCTGAGTACATATTTTGTAAATGAAGGATCTCATAGCATTGATTTATAACACAAATTATCGTTCATAAAACTGTCATCTTTTACTGATAAAAATGAGCTAACTAAAATGGAACTTAGCTAAATGCCAATTATCGATTCCATATGGAATAAGGGAATCCTCGTTGAAGACACATACCCAGTGTTTGTGAGAGCCGTTCGGAGATTGATGAGTAGAGTTGGAATTTACGAACCTCCCAGACTTGCAGTATCAGATTTATTTGCAGGTAAGCATGCAATAGCGCTCATTGAGGATGATTCAACTATATTCAACAACGAGATCGCTGCAATGGGCGACCACCCAGTCGCAATATCTGCTGCCGCGCATGAGACTGCTCACATTTTGACGCAAACACGGCCTCCATCCGAAATGGATTGGACACATTTTCCCAAAGCGTCTTTAAACAGACACAAAAAAATGGAGCTAAGGATGGATCGTCTCACAACCATGATGATGGGGGAACATCAACCGGTCCTCGACATGCGTACATGGATAGAAAGGTCCATCGATCCCGTCCTTTCAAGCAAGACGTTTCTGGGGAGGATGGCTCAAAGACACGATGCATGGAAAAGAAGAGAAGCCTACCATGCAAAATATGGCTCGTGGCACGAAATCGTAAGCAATATTAAACGCGTCGATCTTCGTGATACATCTGAGTTAGAAACAGCCGTAGCCGAATATAACGCACGAAAAAGTGTGGCTAATCGCTAGCCCCCACAATCGCCTCAACCGTAATCCCGAAGCGTTTGTAAAGCTCATCCGCCGGTGCGCTCGCGCCAAAACTTTTCATGCCGATGAAGATGCCGTTTTCGCCGAGCAGCTTTTCCCAGCCTTGTTCAATGGCAGCTTCGACGGCGATGCGTTGGGTGCCCGCGCCGCCCAGCACTTGCTGGCGATATTCTTTCGATTGCTGGGCGAAGAGCTCCATGCACGGCACGGAGACAACGCGCGTCGGCGTGCCTTTTGCTTCGAGTTTGGCTTGGGCTTCGACGGCGAGATGCACTTCGGAGCCAGTGGCCATGATGACGACTTTCGGCGCGCCGCCTGCTTCACGCAATACATACGCGCCTTTGGCGCAGAGATTTTCGGCGACATACGTGCCACGCAAATGCGGCAAATTTTGGCGCGATAGGGCGAGAATCGATGGCGTTTGTGGCGTGCCGATGGCCAGTTGCCAGCATTCGGCGGTTTCTGTCGCATCCGCAGGGCGGAAAACATTGAGGTTGGGGATGGCACGTAACGCCGCGAGATGTTCGACCGGCTGGTGCGTCGGGCCATCCTCACCCAAACCAATCGAATCATGCGTCATCACATAAATCACGCGCTGCTGCATGAGCGCGCTGAGGCGGATCGATGGGCGGCAATAATCGGTGAATACGAGGAACGTACCGCCATACGGAATGAAACCGCCATGCAACGCAATGCCGTTCATCGCGGCCGCCATGGCGTGCTCGCGCACGCCGTAATAGATATAGCGCCCCCCATAATTGCTAGCGCTGAGCGGCGTCATCGCTTTGGTTTTGGTGTTGTTGGAGCCCGTCAAATCCGCCGACCCGCCGAGCAATTGTGGCAACGCAGGCACCAGCGCTTCAAGCGCATTCTGCGATGAAACCCGCGTCGCTTCTTTCGGCTGGCTGGTAGCCAATTGTTTTTTGAGTGCTGCAACGGCATCAACCCATGCCGTACCCAAATCACCGCTGATGCGGGTGGCGAAAGCGTCGCGTTTGTCGCTCGCGCTGAAGCGTTTTTCCCAAGCTACATATTCCTTCGCACGCTCAGTCGCAGCCGCACGCCACGCATTTAAAATTGCCTCAGGAATTTCAAATGGCGCATAATTCCAACCCAAGTTCTTACGCGCACCCGCGATCTCATCCGCACCAAGCGGCGAGCCGTGGCTGGAGTTTTTGCCCGCCTTCGTCGGTGCACCTTTCGCAATCGTCGTGCGGCAGGCAATCATCGTCGGCTTATCGCTCTTCTGCGCTTTCGCAATCGCTTTGCGAATCGCGGCCGCATCGTGGCCATCCACCGCATCCGTATTCCAGCCGGAAGCTTTGAAACGCATCACTTGATCATCACTCACCGACAAATTCGTCGGCCCATCGATCGAGATCAAATTATCATCCCATAACACGATTAGCTTGTTGAGTTTGAGATGGCCCGCCAGCGAAATCGCTTCGTGGCTGATGCCTTCCATCAGGCAGCCATCACCGGCGATGACATAGGTGTGGTGCCCCACCAAATCATCGCCAAACTCAGCATTCAGCGCGCGTTCGGCCAGCGCCATACCCACTGCATTCGCAAGCCCCTGCCCCAGCGGGCCAGTGGTGGTTTCGATGCCGGTCGCATGCCCAAACTCCGGATGCCCCGCCGTCTTCGCGCCCCACTGGCGGAAGTTTTTGAGCTCATCGAGTGTCATGTCCGGATAGCCGGTCAAATAGAGCAGTGCATATTGCAGCATGGAGCCGTGGCCTGCGGAGAGGACGAAGCGATCACGATCCGGCCAGTGCGGATGCTTCGGATCATAACGGAGGAATTCAGTGAATAGCACGGTGGCCACATCCGCCATGCCCATCGGCATACCGGGATGGCCGGATTTGGCACGCTCCACCGCGTCCATAGCAAGGGTGCTGATGGCAGCAGCCATCTGAGAATGGGTGACAGTCTGGCTCATAGCTCTTTCGGCGTTTGGTTGTTTGGCCAGACGCTTACACGCGCCCACGCGCCCACGCAACTGCGATTGCACGATTTTAGTTATGCACACCCCCGAAGCCCCATTGCAATCACCACCCCGATATGGTTATTTTTGGTGAAAACAAGATTCTATTCCGCACCGCTAACCTATCAGCAAAGGATGAGATTGCCATGGCAAGCAGCTCGCAAACATCGCTACAAACCGCCGCTGGCGCCGTAGAACAGGCACTGGCGCGGCTCGAAGCTGCCGCAGTCACCATCGCCCAACATCGCAGCAATAGCGCTGCCGAGCGCGAGGCCGTTCAAGCCGAAATCACCCAATCCTGGCAGGCTCACGCCGCCGAGCTTGAAACAGCGTTGGCTGACGCCAATTCGCAGAATACCTTCCTGAAGGAAGACAACCTCCGCCTCTCCAATCAGCTCCAAGCATTACAGCAAGAATTTTTGAACCTGCAAAAAGCTGCCGGAAAAACCGCTGGCCGGCTCGATGCCTCCGTCAAGCAACTTGACCTGATTCTGGAACAAGCCATATGAGCCAAAAATCAGTCAATGCCTATATCTACGGCCGCGAATACACCCTCGCCTGCGACGCCGGGCAGGAACAGCACCTGCTAGGCCTCGTGCAACAAATCAATGGCCGTATTGAGCGCCTCGAGAAAACCATCGGCAAACTGCCCGAAGCGCTCATGCTGGTCTACACCACCCTCATGTTGGCCGATGAGCTTTATGATACCGGCCGCGACGCCAGCCGCACCAAGGAAGAGCTGGTAAAAATGGAACGCCGCCTCAACAATGGGGACGATGTCCGCCTCGCCGCCCTTGAGGAAGACATGGCCGCCAGCCTGCACGACCTCGCCGGCCGCCTCGAAGGCCTTGCCGAAAAACTAGCAGGTTAATCGGCCATTTTTCGCCTCTGTGGTTGACTTCTGCCCCACCCCCTCTAGGTTGCGCGGCCTTTAACCCGACGGACCCGCACCATGCTTTTCATTTCCGACCTCACCTACCGCGTTGGCGGGCGTACCTTGTTTGACAAGGCGTCGCTCTCGATTGGCGCTGGGCAGCGCGTGGGGCTTGTGGGGCCGAATGGTGTGGGAAAAACCACGTTGTTCAAACTCATCGCGGGCGAGCTAGTGGCCGATGGCGGCGATATCAGCCTCATCAAAAACGCGACGATGGGCATGGTCCGCCAGGATCTGCCGGACGACGATACACGCCTCATCGACATCGTGCTAGCCGCCGACACCGAACGCGAATCACTAATGCGTGAGGCCGAAGTCACGCATGATGCAGACCGCATCGGCTATATTTACGAGCGCCTCAGCGCTATCAATGCCTATGACGCACCAGCGCGCGCGGCCACAATTCTCGCCGGCCTCGGCTTCAACGAAGAAGCGCAGAACCGTCCCATTTCGGACTTCTCCGGCGGCTGGCGCATGCGCGTGGCGCTCGCGGCGACGCTGTTCCGCCAGCCCAATCTGCTGATGCTCGATGAGCCGACCAACCATCTCGATTTCGAGGCGATGGTGTGGCTGGAGAATTACCTGATGCGTTATCAGGAAACCTTGCTCATCATCAGCCATGATCGCGACATTCTGAACAAAACCGTCACCCATATCCTGCATATGGAAAAGCAGAAGTTGAATGCTTACACTGGCACCTACGACGAATTCGAACGCCGCCGCGCCGAGAAATTGCTGAACCAGCAAGCCTTGCATGAAAAACAAATGGCGCAGAAGGCGCATATGCAAGCTTTCGTCGACCGCTTCGGCGCCACAGCGAGCAAAGCACTACAGGCGCAAAGCCGCCTCAAAGCAATTCAGAAAATGGATATCGTGGACGCCGTGATGGCCGAGCGCGTGACCGCGTTTGTGTTCCCGAAACCCGAGGAACTGCGCTCGCCACTCATTACTCTCGACCAGGTAGATGCGGGCTATGAACGCGATAAGCCAATTTTGAAAAACCTCAACCTGCGCATCGACATGGATGACCGCATCGCGCTGCTCGGTGCGAACGGAAACGGGAAATCGACGTTAGTAAAATTGCTCTCCGGCCGTTTAGAACCCATGTCCGGCGAGATGGTCAAATCCGGCAAATTGAAAATCGGTTACTTCGCCCAGTTCCAGACCGACGAGCTCGATGTGACAAAAACCCCCTGCGAAATCATGCAGGAGCAAATGATCGGCCTCGCCGAACCCAAGGTGCGCGCCGCGCTCGGTCAGTTCGGGTTCGACAAGCACAAGGCCGACACCAAAGTCGGCGAGCTTTCGGGCGGTGAAAAAGCGCGGCTGCTTTTCTGCCAGATGAGCTACCATGCGCCGCATATCATGCTGCTCGATGAGCCGACCAACCACCTCGACATGGACGCGCGCGAGGCGCTGATGCAGGCGCTTAACAACTATACCGGCGCAGTGATTTTGGTAAGCCACGACCCCCACCTGGTCGAAAACGTCGCCGACCGTTTGTGGCTGGTGGCGGATGCGACCTGCGTGCCTTATGAGGACGATCTCGATGGCTACCGCAACCTCATCGTCCAGCAACGGCGCCGCGAGCGCGAAGGCGCGAAAAAAGAAGCACGGGCGGGCAAGGCGAATAAAAAATCGGGCGGGAATAATGCCGAGAAAGACGCCGCTAAGCTTGAAGAAAAAGTTGCTGAACTCACCGCACGCCGTGACGAGATCGAAAACGAAATCGCAACCGTCTGCGCCGAGGGCAACACCAGCCAACTCACCCGTCTCAACAAAACCTATGAGGAAACAAAAAAATCCCTCGCCGAAGCGGAAAAAGCTTGGGAAGCGCTGGTGGCGCAGCTTTAGGCCCGTTGCGTAAACGCGCAAACAGCGCTACTTAACGTGCATGAAAACCGAACACCGCAATATCCTACTCTACATCGCCAAAGCCATTACCGGCACCGTTCTGCTATACGTTGCAGCTTACCTCCTGCAGATTAACGACATCAGCTGGGTACTCATCTCCACGTTACTCGTACTCACTCCCGACAGTAGCGAAGCCCTACCACTCACCATCGTGCGCGTAAAAGCTAACCTAATAGCCAGCGCCGTGACCTGCCTTTTCCTACTGATTTGCCCGCAAACAATTGCGGCCATTTGCCTTGCTATCGCGGCAACCATCATTCTCTGCTACCTTGGTAATCTGATGGCTGGCAGCCGTGTCGCGCTCGCCGCAGTGATCATTATTGCCCATCATCCATCTGGTGGCCACTTGTGGACCACGGCGCTCGAGCGTGTCCTCTCCGTTTTTATTGGCTGCGGCCTCGGCCTATTACTAACCTATGCCTTCCATCGCTCCCTACCGGTGCAGCTCAATCTCTTCGGCAAAGATAAAGACCTTGGTGAATAGCGTTCGCACTAGTTAATCGAGCACGTACGCTGCTTGGCATTGCGGCGTTCGTGTGCTGACAACATAAGCCGTGCCGGAGTTATTTAAACACGCGTTATTGCTGGAATACCCACCAAAACCAAATAACTGGCCTGAAAGCGGCAGCCCGTCATCGATTTTCCCATCAATATTACTCAAATCTTCCGCACGAAAAATAGCGCAGCCGTCGTCCCAAAGTTGCATAGTACCCCCCCTTGAAACAGCACAAGCCGTGAACCAGAGAGCATTCTTACCCCTACGGTAAGTCGTTATATCGGGATTGCGGCCCGTCGTTATAAAACTTCGGCTATCCGCGGCAAAGAACGCGCCCGTATTGTTGATTTTAAGGGCTGGCAGATGGGTTCCAACAACAGGAGCACCGGTGGTTGCTTGAAAACGATCCGCCACCAATCCGGCAAGACCAAGCTCAATGAAAAAATTCTGATATTCATCACTGTTAGCCCAAGTTACCGACGCGTCGTCATAATTGACGCGCATATTATTCTCAATATACCCATCGCCCAGAATCGCCGGTGTTGCCGAAGGTGTACCAGGCGGCAACGCTAACCCTGTTGGCCAGTAGTTGATGGCTTCTTTGCAATCGCCCGGCACACAAGCATATTTTTCTTTAAACGCACCATACGCTGTTTCATATTGCCGGATTTGATCGATCTGGTTGCGAAGCAGCGACGCGTGGACCAAGTCCTGCCCCACAAAAACCCCACCAATGATCAACGCAATAATCGAAAGCACAATTGCGATCTCAATTAGCGTAAACCCCGCAGAAGCAGACCTTGACGATGTAGTGGCAGACATACGCAACCGACCCTTCCCAATTCGCCCCATTCTACACAAAAACAGGACCAAATTCATGCACTCTTTTATGCCTGCATTTTATGATAACCCGCCTCCTGCAGCGGATGCGCCAAGCGGCTAACCATCTCTTTCGGGCAAATTTGCCAGAAATTCTGCCTTTCCCATGCCCATTCAGCCAAAATTCGGTCCGCACGCGGCGAATCCGTGTCCCGGTAGTGAGCCGTCACCAGCCCATGCAATTGCTGCTCCCAATGGCTTGACAACAAGCGCTGAACCACCACCGATTCATCATTCACCCGCGCTGAAAATACTCCGTCGGGATCGTAGACATACGCCATGCCCCCCGTCATCCCCGCTGCAAAATTATGGCCTACCTCACCAAGGATGGCCACCACCCCGCCCGTCATATACTCACATCCGTTGGAGCCACATCCCTCCACCACCGCCTGCGCGCCGGAATTACGCACCGCAAACCGT
>JBGAJE010000070.1:0-8751 GCA_044225085.1 Rickettsiales bacterium
CGCACCATCAATGGTGCGCGTTGCGGGACTGATGGATCAGGTGCGTCATGGGGTGCATACGCCTTCGGCGGATGGTTTGTCGCCCATTAAACAGCTCGACCGGATTGGGGCGTCGGTGCATACGTTGGTGACGAAGCAGCAGCAATGCTGGTTGGCGCTTTTGAAGGAAATGGTGCAAGAGCGCATCCACATCATCACCGCCGCGCAGCTTACCAAGCATGATAAAACATGGCTGACGGAATATTTCCGCACGAATATTTTCCCACTGCTCACGCCGGTGGCGGTCGATCCGGCGCATCCGTTTCCGTTTATCCCTAATCTCGGGATGGCAGTGGTGCTTGAGCTTTCGCCACCGCGCAAGCCCAGTAAGCGTATGATCGCGATGGTGCCGTTTCCGCCGACGCAAGCACGATTTATTCATATCGCGCAGGGCAAAGGCACACGGTTGATTCCGCTTGAGGAAGTGATCTACTTTTGTTTCGAGGAGTTATTTCCAGGCTTTGCGCTTCATGGGTCGGGGCTTTTCCGTATTACGCGTGATTCGGATTTGGAGATCGAGGAAGAGGCGGAAGACCTCATGCGCAATCTCGATATCGCGGTGAAAAAACGTCGGCATGGGCGAGTGGTGCGGGTGAAAACCAATAAGGGCGTGTCGCATAAATTGCGGCAGTTTATGCTTGAACATCTGCCGGCGGAAGAGGCGGATGTGGTGGAGGCAGAAGCGCTGGTGGGGCTTGCTAGCTTGGGCGAACTTTATGATTTGCCGCGGCCGGATTTAAAATTTGAACCGTTCAAAGTGCGTTTCCCGGAGCGGATCAATGATTATGGCGGGGATTGTTTCGCGGCGATTCAGGCAAAAGATATTATCGTGCATCACCCTTACGAGAGTTTCGATGTGGTGGTGCAGTTTTTGCAGCAGGCCGCACGTGATCCGAATGTGGTGTCGATCAAGCAAACGCTCTATCGTACGGGCCATGATTCGCCGATTGTAAAGGCGCTGGTTGAAGCGGCGGAGAATGGGAAGTCGGTAACGGCGCTTGTCGAACTCAAGGCACGATTTGATGAAGAAGCAAATATTCGTTTGGCGCGGGTGATGGAACGTGCTGGTGCCCAAGTGGTGTATGGTTTCGTGGAAATGAAAACGCACGCGAAGCTTTCGTTGGTAACGCGGCGGGAGCATGGCGGGCTTCGCTCCTATGCGCATTTTGGGACGGGCAACTATCATCCAGTGACGGCAAAAATTTATACGGATTTGTCGTTTTTTACCTGCGATCCGGATCTTTGTCAGGATGCGGGATACGTGTTTAACTACATCACAGGTTATGCGAAACCGACGAAGTTTAAAAAGCTCTCTGTGGCGCCACTGACAATGCGCAAACATTTGCTTAAATATCTTGCGGCAGAGGTGGAATTTGCACGCCAAGGTAAACCGGCATCGATATGGGCGAAAATGAATGCGCTGGTCGATGAAGAGATGATCGACGCGCTTTATGCGGCGAGCCAAGCGGGCGTGCAGATTGATCTCGTTGTGCGTGGAATATGTGCGCTGAAGCCTGGGATTCCAGGGTTTTCGGAAAATATCCGTGTGAAGAGTTTGGTTGGGCGGTTCCTCGAGCATGCACGGATTTATTGTTTTGGGAATGGTGCGCTGTTGCCATCGCCTACCGCAAAAGTGTTCATTAGCTCGGCGGATTGGATGGCGCGGAACTTGGATCGGCGCGTCGAGTTAATGGTACCGATTGAAAATACTACTGTGCATCGCCAGGTGCTCGATAAAATCATGGTCGCTAATATTAAAGATGAGCGGCAAAGCTGGCAGCTCAATGCGGATGGCAGCTATCATCGCGTCAGTAACGATCCGGGGAGTTTTGCTGCGCATGATTATTTCATGACCAATCCGTCGCTTTCCGGTCGAGGCAAGGCGCTTGCACAACTCACCGGAGCGGGTGAAGTAACGGTCACTGGTCTTCCGCCGAAGCATAAAAAGCGGAGTGGGAAGTGACCATTACCTATAACATCCCGACGGCAGATCATCCGAAGGGACTGATTGCAATTATCGATATTGGATCGAACTCGGTGCGGATGGTGGTGTATCATGCGCTCAAGCGTGTGCCGCTGCCGGTGTTCAACGAGAAATATATGTGTGCGCTGGGCAAGGGGCTTGCACGCACGGGCAAGCTTAATCCGGAAGGGGTGAAGCAAGCCGAGGCGGCGATTGCACGGTTTCTTGTCATGGCAACGCGTTTAGAAGTGGCGAGTCTTGATATTATTGCGACGGCCGCGGTGCGCGACGCAAGTAACGGCAAAGCTTTTGTGGCGCAGCTTGAAGCACAACACGGGATTCAAATCAAAGTGATCACCGGCGAACGTGAGGCGGAGTTGGCGGCGAAAGCGGTGCTTTCCTCCTTTCATGAACCATTCGGGATTTCGGCGGATTTGGGCGGTGGCAGTATGGAGCTTGCGCAGGTCGAGCGTAGCCGGATTGGTGAGGCATCGAGTTGCCATCTCGGGTCGCTGCGTGTGATCGATGCCACGGAAGGCAAGCGCTCGGCGATGGAGGAAATGATTCGTCGTGAGTTGAAGTCTATTAGCTGGCTCAAAGATTCGACGCCGCCTTGTATCTATGCGATTGGCGGTGGTTTTCGGGCACTGGCCAAGCTGCATATGCGCAAAACAAGTTACGCGCTCGATCTCGTGCATGAATACCATATGAGCCGCCGAGCCGTGGGGCAGATGTGTGAACGGTTGCTTGAGATGTCGCCTTCGGAAATTCAAGATTTGCCTGGAATCACGCTTAAGCGCGCAGCGACGATTGTGCCAACGGCGATGGTGTTGCGGCAGCTGATGGAAGTGACGCATGCGCCAGAAGTGCGGTTTAGCGTGAGCGGAATTCGGGAAGGATTTTTCTTCGACCTCCTCGAGCCGAAAATGCAGAAAGAAGATGCGCTGTTGGCATCGGCGGCCGATTTGGCGGCGTTGATTGGCCGTGCGGGTAGTTATGGGCGCGAGCTATTTGAATGGATGTCGCCACTTTTTGCTAATGAGCCCCTACCGTGGCGGCGGGTACGACAGGCCTTGTGTAAACTCTCGGAACTTGCCTGGTCGATCGATCCGAATTTCAGGGCGGGGTGGACATATCAACGCATTATTCAATCCTCACTGAAGGGTATCGATCACAAGGAGCGATTGATGTTGGCGCTCGCGCTTTATCATCGTTATCAGACGCGGTGGAAGGGCGATAAATCAGAGATCAAACTGCTCGATGAGCGTGAGCGGCTATGGGCACGGTGCGTGGGGCTTGCCGCGAATTTGGCCTTTCAGCTTTCCGGCGGACGGGCGGGGAACTTATATCACGCCAAGCTGCGGTTTCATGATGCTCAAGTGTTGCTGACGCTTGATGAAGAAGCGAGCCCCTTGCGCACGGAGACAGTGGAGAAAAGGGTCGAGGGATTGGGTGAAGCATTGAGAGCTTTCTCTAATTTTATCATATAATCTTTTTTCCGCATGGCCTCGACGCCGAATTGTTTCAGATGGTCATTTACATATTGCGTGTCGAGCAGCTGGTAGTCTGCTTCGCGCAGGATTTCGACGAGGGTGACGAGGGCGATTTTGCTGGCTTCGGCTGCACGCGAGAACATGCTTTCGCCGAAGAATGCGCCGCCGAGGGAGACTCCGTATAATCCCCCCACTAACTGATCATCTTGCCATGTTTCGATGCTGTGGGCATGGCCCATGCGGTGGAGTTCGGTGTACAGCGCGACGATGGTTTCGTTGATCCAGGTTTCATGCCGCTTGGGTGTAAGCGTGCCGCAGGAGCGGATCACGGCGTCAAAATCACGATCGACGGTGATGCTGTAGGGATGCGTTTTCATCGCACGCGCTAGGCCGCGGGGGATGTTGAAGTCTGCAATGGGCAACACGCCGCGTTCTTCGGGGGAGAACCAGTAGAGTTCGGGGTCGTCTTTCTCCATCGCCATGGGGAAGTAGCCGTTCGTGTAGGCGGCCAGGAGCATGTCGGGGGTGATGGTGACGGGGCCTTCGTCCATCGTCGGCATGGTTATTGGCCACTCTTGAGGATGTCGGCAAGCGCATCGATTGCCAGTACATATCCCTTCGCGCCGAGGCCGCAGATGCTTTTTTGGGCGACGGGTTCGATAAACGAGTGATGGCGGAAGGGCTCACGGGTTTTTGGGTCGCTGAGATGGACTTCGATGATGGGTATCTTAGCTGCTTTCAGCGCGTCATGCAGGGCGACGGAGGTGTGGGTGTAGCCTGCCGCATTGATGATAATGCCAGAAACTTCATGATCTGCCTGTTGGACCCAATCGATCAAGTCGCCCTCGTGGTTGCTTTGCTTAAAAGCGATGCCTAATCCATGTTTTTTTGCTGTTTCATGGCATAATGCTTCAATATCATCCAAGGTGGTGGTGCCGTAGATTTCCGGCTCCCGGGTGCCGAGGAGGTTGAGGTTCGGGCCGTTTAAAAAGGCAATGGTTTTGCTCATAATCCTAGGTTTTCTGCGGTTGCGCGGTGTGGCGAAATGTCCTACATAGGCGATATGTCTAGCACAGCCCCATCTACACTGCAAATCACCGTCAACGGGCAGGCGCGGCCTGCAGCGGATTTGAAAGTGGTGAGCGACTTGATTGCAGCGCTGGCGCTCGATCCGCGCAAGGTGGCGATTGAGCGCAACCTTGTGATTGTGCCGCGTAGTGCGTATGCATCTACGCCGATTATGGATGGCGATGCCATTGAGATTGTCGGGTTTATTGGGGGTGGTTAGGTGAAGCCCATCAAATATATTTCGGATGATGTTGCAGAAGTGGCGGCGCGCTTGGCGGATCAATTCCAGGACCCGCTGATGGTTGCGGGCCGCGTATTTTCGTCGCGGCTGTTGGTGGGCACGGGCAAATACAAAGACATGCAGCAGACGAAGGCGGCGATTGAAGCGTCCGGCGCGGAGATTGTGACGGTGGCGTTGCGCCGCGTGAATCTTGCGGCGACTGATGGTGAGAGTTTGCAGACGGCGATTCCGCCAGAGAAATATACGTATCTGCCAAATTCCGCAGGGTGTTACACGGCGGAGGAAGCGGTGCGCACATTGCGGCTCGCGCGCGAGCTGGGTGGATGGACGCTCGTGAAGCTTGAGGTGATTGGTGATAAGACGAGTTTGTTCCCCGATGTAGAAGAGACGCTGAAGGCCGCTGAGATTTTAGTGAAGGATGGGTTTGAGGTGATGGTTTACACCAATGATGATCCCATCGCGGCGCGCAAGTTCGAGGCGTTGGGAGTTGCGGCGATTATGCCATTGGCGGCACCGATTGGCTCGGGGCTGGGGATCCAAAACCCGCTCAATATTCGGATGATTGTGGAGCAATCCAAAGTGCCCGTGCTTGTTGATGCGGGCGTGGGCACGGCGAGCGATGCGGCGATTGCGATGGAGCTTGGCTGCGATGGCGTGCTGATGAACACCGCGATTGCCGAAGCGCGCGACCCGGTGATGATGGCGCGGGCCATGAAGCTTGCGGTGGAGTCTGGACGGTTGGCGTATCTCGCGGGGCGGATGGAAAAACGCACGCATGCAAGTGCGAGCTCGCCGCAGACGGGGTTGATTACGGTTTAGAGATTTTCGCTCAGCGCGGCTTTTAACAATGTTTTTGTATAGTCGTGCTGGGGCGATGTGAAAATTTGCTGCGCACTTCCTTGCTCCACCACTACGCCTTTTTGCATGACGAGCACCTGGTGGGCCATGGCGCGGATGGTGCGTAGATCGTGGCTGATGAAGAGGTAGGCGACGTTGTGGCTTTTTTGGATGCTGCGTAGGAGTTCCAACACCTGGCGCTGGACGGACATATCGAGGGCGCTGGTGGGTTCGTCGAGCACGACGAGTTTGGGTTTGAGAATCATCGCGCGGGCGATGGCGATGCGTTGACGTTGGCCGCCACTGAATTCGTGTGGATAGCGGTTTTTCATGTCGGGCGTGAGGCCGACTTGATTTAGGATTTCATCGACGCGCGATTCGTAGTCGGCGGTTTTTGGTTCGTGCAGGCGTAGGCCTTCGGCGACGATGTCGCCCACCGTCATACGCGGGTTGAGGCTGCTGTAGGGGTCTTGGAAGACGAGCTGCATGTGAGCGCGGTGGGATAGCATTTGTTTGCGCGTGAGTGGATCGATGCGGTTACCGAGGAAGAGGATAGGGCCATCACTTTGGATGAGGCGCAGGAGGGCGAAGCCGAGCGAGCTTTTGCCGGAGCCGGATTCGCCAACGATGCCGATGGTTTCGCCGGCATGGAGCGTGAGGCTCGCGTTTTGTACAGCATCGACCGTGCGGATGGTGCGGCGGAGTAGGCCGCCTTTGATGGGGTAACGCACGCTGACATTGTCGGTTTTTAGAATGATGGGGGCGTCGGTGCGGATAGGTGCGGCTTCGCCTTGCGGTGCGGCGGCGAGGAGCATTTTGGTGTACGGGTGCTGTGGGCTTGCGAAGATCGTTTCAACCTTGCCATGCTCGACGATTTCGCCTTGGCGCATGACAGCGATGCGGTCTGCGATTTGGCGGACGGTGAGCAAGTCATGCGTGATAAACAGCATGCCCATGTTGCGCTCAGTTTGCAGTTTTTTGAGTAATTTTAGGATTTGGCGCTGGAGGGTAACATCGAGCGCGGTGGTGGGTTCGTCGGCGATCAGCAGGTCAGGTTCGCAGGCCATGGCAATGGCGATCATCACACGTTGGCGCTCGCCGCCGCTGAGTTGATGTGGGTAGATTTTGCCGCGGGATTTGAGGTGGGTGAGGCCGACCATGTCGAACAGTTCGGCGAGGCGGGCTTGGGCTTTGGGGTGCGAGGGTTTTATGCGCTGATGCCAGCAATAGCCTTCGATCATCTGTTTAGCGATGGGGTGCAGCGGGTTGAGGGAGGTCATCGGTTCTTGAAAAATCATCCCGACGTGGCTTCCGCGCCATTTAGCAATGGAGGCGTTTGTTTTTTGGGTGAGGTTCTCGCCGTCAAACGTGATGGTACCAGCAGTTTCGGCATTACCGGGGAGAAGTTTTAGGATCGATTGCGCGGTGAGGGATTTCCCGGAGCCGGACTCGCCGACGAGGGCGAGGATTTCGCCACGCGCGATGGTGAGGGAGGCGTCGCGTACGGCATACGTGTCGGCGAAGCGGATGGAGAGGTTTTGGATGGTTAGTAGGCTCACATCCCCTCCTGTTGGTGCAATGTGGCGGTCGCATCATTCACGGCGGTGCGGGCGTTGAAAATTTTGCGCGGGTTAAACGCATCGCGCAGGGCTTCACCGATGAAGAGCCAGAGGGAAAGTAATACCGCGAGGACGAAGAAGCCGATGAGGCCGAGCCATGGGGTTTGGGGGTTGTTTTTGCCTTGGGCGAGGAGTTCGCCCAGCGACGGGGAGCCGGAGGGCAGGCCGAAGCCGAGGAAATCGAGTGAGGTAAGGGTGGCGATGGCGCCGGTGACGAGGAAGGGGAGGAAGGTGAAGACGCTGACCATCGCGTTGGGCAACACGTGGCGACGGAGGATGGTGAGTTCGGAGAGGCCGAGGGCGCGGGCGGCTCTTACAAAATCAAAATTCCTGACACGAAGTGTCTCGGCGCGGACGACATCGACGAGGGACATCCATTTGAATAGCAGCATCAGGCCGAGCACCCACCAGAAATCGGGGACGACCATGGAGGAGAGGATGATGAGAAGGAACAGCATTGGCATGCCTTCCCAGATTTCGATGAAGCGCTGGAGCGCAAGGTCCAGCCAACCGCCGAAATAGCCGCTGAGTGCGCCGACCGCGATGCCGATGACGCTCGAGATGCTGACGAGCAATAGCGCGAAACACATGGTGAGGCGAAAGCCGTAGATGACGCGGGCAAGGAGGTCGCGGGCTTGATCGTCGGTGCCGAGGAGGTTGTGCCAGCTCGGCGGGGCGGGCGCGCGGGCGACGCGAAAATCAATGCTGTGATAGTCGAACGGGATGGGGGCGCGCAGCATCCAGCCATGTTGATTGATTTCGTTGACCACCCACGGGTCGGTGTAGTCGGCTTCGGATTCGAGCACGCCCCCGAACGTGTCTTTTTCGATGTAGGCATGGATGACGGGGAAGAGGAGGTGGCCTTTGTAGGAGACGATGAGCGGGCGGTCGTTGGCGATGAGCTCGGCGCAGGCGCTGATGGCGAAGAGGACGCAGAGGATGATCGCGGAGATATAGCCGCGGCGGTTGGCTTTGAATGCAGCGATGCGGCGTTTTGTAATGGAGGAGCAAGCTTTAAACATCAGCGCCCCTCCCAACCACTGTACTCAGCGAGAATTTTTCTAAAAAATATTCGGAGGCTGGAGCTATTTTATATCTGCCTTCTGGATACCAATACACAAAGACAGAATCGCCTACTTTAGGAAAATAACTTTTATCGTAACCGCGTCCCGCTACGTAGTTGAAATTTAATGTACGCTTATCTTGGTCCAGTTCATAAATGATCGTCAAATAACCTGGTGCACCAACATAACGCACGCCTTTAACGGTTGCCTTTTCTTTTGCGCCATAGACGTAAATGATACTGTATTTATAAAAATTCTGCCACATGCACCACCTTACTAGCACTGGCAATAATAAGGCAGTGATCCATGTTAATTGAGGGTGAGCAGGTGACCAAAATAGGTAGGGAAGCAATACAAAAAGCGCCGTCATATAGCAGGTCATCCAGCAATAATCCAAAAGAGCCTGTTTATTTAGCGTGCCCTCGGC
>JBGAJE010000071.1:0-8641 GCA_044225085.1 Rickettsiales bacterium
GCTGAGCATGCACGACAGGATGTTTCTGGTGAACTTTATGCAGCACTGGATTTGGGGACGAATAATTGCCGCTTGCTCATTGCGCGGCCGAGCTTTCAGCAACAATCGCAGCATAAAACGTTGAAGGTGGTGGATAGTTATTCGCGTATTGTGCGGTTGGGTGAAGGCGTTTCTGAATCCGGCAAACTGGGTGAAGAAGCCATGCGCCGCACCATGCGGGCGCTTGCTACCTGCAAACAAAAGCTCTCGCGTTATGGCATCGCGAAATATCGCTTCGTGGCGACGGAAGCATGCCGCCGCGCTAGCAATGCCGAAGTATTTCTTGCGCGCGTGAAAGAGGAGCTGGGGCTCACGATTGATATTATCAGCAACGAGGAAGAGGCGCGTCTCGCGTTTCTTGGCTGCTCATCCCTACTGGCGCGCGATACGCGGTATGCGCTGGCATTTGATATTGGCGGCGGCAGCACGGAATTCATGTGGGTGAAGATCGACCCGGAGCAACCGCTTAACTCGCACAAGCGTCACCTGATTCAAGACTGGTTGAGCTTGCCGTATGGCGTGATGAATATGAGCGAGCAGTTCGGTGGCCCGGCATTCACCGAGATGTATTTCGAGGAAATCGTCGCGAAAATTTCAAGTTTGCTGGTGCCGATGGAGCGCGAAAACCAGATCGCGAACCGGATGTGGAAAGAGGATGTGCAGATGCTCTCGACCTCGGGCACTGTCACTACCTTAGCCGCGATTCACCTCAATCTCCCACATTACGATCGTTCAAAAATCGATGGGATAAAGTTGTCCATCAGCGATATTCGCGGCGCGACGCAGACACTCATGCGTATGTCTCCTGCTGAGCGTGCGGCGCACCCATGTATCGGCGCGAGCCGCACGGATTTTATCCTCTCGGGTTGCGCGATTTTCGAAGCGATTGCACGCACCTTCCCTATCGACAAAATCACCATCGCCGACCGTGGCGTGCGCGAGGGGATTATTGTGAGCCTGATGCGCGAAGTGCTGCCGGGGTAGGGCATTAATCGAATGTTAACGCATTTTATGGTAAAATCTTCAATGATTTACCATGGATGATGCATGCCGTTAAGCGATGAAGACCAACAAAAAGTGAATGCCGCTATTGTTGGTTATATTGAACAACATCACTCGCACATTTGGAATCTCTTGCAGCAATCGACCATTGCTCGCGTACAGATGAAACGCGATGCACGTAGGGATTTGGATACTATTTCTAAGGCAATAGAAACGGCCACTGCCAACATCGTCGAGAAGCGTGATGCTGGTCAATCTATCGAGGAGGATAGTAAAGCCTTGGTGGCGCTTTATGGACGCAGTCGAGTACTTCTCGACCGAGCACTCGATAGCGATAAAATGGTGCTTCCGTGGATGAAAAGAGTGGGCGAGCTTATTCATGCACTTGGTGCGGACGATGATTTTTCGTCTTTCATTGCGGCTTTTTCTCGAAGCCACCCGACTATTAAGCCTGACAATATTATCATGTCGGTTGAAAATGCGCTCCTTTATCATCATTTGCGATTGGAGGAAGCGATTCTTGCAGTTGAGTCTAGGCCTGGCTTAAAAGCTTTTGATAGTTGGGTAGAAGCTGTTAATGCTGAAGCGCAGGCGCGGCGAGAATCGAGAAAGCCTTGAGCTGCTTGTTGCCCTATTGGATTTTCTTACTATGACCGACAAGAAAAAACCCTCGAAGAACTCAGGCTCGCGTGGCTTGCACGTCAAAGTGAAGACTGCGAATAAGCGCAGTACGTCCAGCACGCGCTGGTTGGCGCGGCAGTTGAATGATCCGTATGTAACGAAGGCGCGGGCGGCGGGGTATCGCTCGCGCGCGGCGTTTAAGATGGTGGAGCTGGATGAGAAATTCCACCTGCTGAAACCTGGTGGTCGCGTGGTTGATCTCGGCTGTGCGCCGGGTGGGTGGAGCCAAGTGGCCGTGGCAAAAGTTGGCGCGAACGGCAAGGTGGTCGGCTGCGATTTGCTCGAGGTCGATGCCATTCCCGGTGCGACACTGATTGTGCAGGATTTCCTCGCCGAAGAAGCACCGGATATCATCAAGGGCCTCCTCAAGGGTCAGGCGGATTTGGTAATGTCCGACATGGCCGCTAACACCACCGGCCACGGGCCGACGGACCATATTCGCATCATGAATCTGTGCGAGCTTGCTTACCTTTTTGCGCGCGAGGTGCTGGCGCCCGGCGGGGCGTTTGTGTGCAAGGTGCTCAAGGGCGGCACGGAGCGCGAGCTACTCAAAATGATGCAGAAGGATTTCGCGACGGTGAAGCACGCCAAGCCTAGCGCCTCGCGGCAGGACTCCGCGGAGAGCTATGTGGTGGCGACGGGGTTTCGGGGTTAGGGCCCTGTGCGCCGGCCATCTTTCTCGCCCCGAACAAGCCCTTTCCTCTATCGAGTATATTAAGAAGCCAGCCCTCCCGATTTGGGGAGGATGGAGTCTCAGCTGATGGCGGTGGGGGAATTTCAAGTAAGCGTTTACGCCATGCTTGATGGCTGCCCCCATTGGGTTCGGCGATTTGGGTCATGTCCTTGGTATAGTCGAAGGTGATGCTCTCGATATCAGCGGCGGTAAAATCTTTTTTCCCCCAAAATGTTGCATCACTATTCGTGAAATTGGATAGTTTTCTAACTAAGGTCGGGCTGAATCCCACCCCACCGATGAAACGATGATCAAGGTAGTCCTCTTGAAAGCCGAGCATGGTGCTCAGTATCTTTAATGTTCCCACGTTGGCTTGATGCTTGCCGGCTTCCTGGAAACGTCGCGTGGCCAAATAGCGCAGAAACTGCATCGGTTTCAGCGTTACTGCCTCGCCATGATGTATTTGAGTGAGGAGACGGCTATATTGGACTGTTGCATGACTTGGACGGGCGCTCATAATGGCCGGTTTTAGTCCTTTGCGAGAGTTTTTGTGTGACATTTCGATGAATTTTTCTAGCCTTACTCGTTGACAATCCCCCATCCCCGTGCGATCAAGCGCTGCAACCTTAACCGCGGGCTTGGCCCGTTGACCCAGTGAGGATTGCAATGGCTGATGCCGATTTTCCCCTAGCTTTAACGTTCGACGATGTGCTGCTGACGCCGGCGGCCTCCAGCCTCGTGCCGAAGGATGCGGATACCCGCACGCGCCTTACCCGTGAGATTGAGCTTGGGATTCCGCTGATGTCTGCGGCGATGGATACGGTGACGGAATCGGCGCTGGCGATTGCGATGGCGCAGCATGGGGGCATTGGTTGCGTTCATAAAAACATGGATCTCGAAGCCCAGGCGGCCGAGGTGCGGCAGGTGAAGAAGTTTGAGTCCGGCATGGTGGTCAACCCGGTGACGATCACGCCGGAGAAGTCGCTCGCCGATGCTTATCGGTTGATGGATGCACACCATATCTCGGGCATTCCGGTGACGGAAAAGGATGGGACGCTGGTTGGCATTCTTACCAACCGCGATGTTCGTTTCGCTTCCGACCCGAAGCAGGCAGTGGCTGAGCTTATGACGCGTGAACTGGTGACGGTGAAAGAGGGCATCAGCAAGGAAGATGCGAAGAAATTGCTGCACCAACACCGTATCGAGAAGCTGTTGGTGGTAGATGATGCCTATAAATGCATCGGGCTGATGACGGTGAAGGATATTGAAAAAGCATCGAAATTTCCGCTCGCGGCGAAGGATGATCGGGGCCGTTTGCGGGTTGCGGCGGCGGTCGGTACGGGTCGTGAGGGTATCGCGCGGGCTGAGGCGCTGATTGCGGCGGAAGTGGATGTGGTGATTGTGGATACCGCCCATGGCCATAGCAAGGGCGTGATTGAAACTGTGCGAGAGATCAAGAAGTTACACCCGCACATGGCCGTCATTGCAGGCAATATCGCGACGGCGGATGCAGCGGCGGCGCTGATTGAAGCGGGCGCGGATGCGGTGAAAGTTGGTATCGGTCCCGGATCGATCTGCACCACGCGGATGGTGGCGGGGGTTGGCGTGCCGCAGCTCACGGCGATCATGGAAGTGCGCAAGATTACTGAGAAGAAAAACATTCCGCTGATTGCGGATGGCGGCATCAAGTTCTCCGGCGATTTCGCGAAGGCGATCGCGGCGGGGGCGGAAGTGGCCATGATCGGCTCGCTGTTTGCCGGCACGGAAGAATCGCCGGGTGAGGTGATTTTGTTCCAGGGCCGGAGTTATAAAACTTATCGCGGCATGGGCTCCGTGGGGGCGATGGCGCGGGGATCAGCGGATCGCTATTTCCAGGCCGAAGTGGCGGACCAATTAAAGCTTGTTCCAGAGGGTGTTGAGGGGCGAGTGCCATTCAAGGGATCGGTCGCGGGCGTTGTGCATCAATTGGTCGGCGGACTGAAGGCAGCCATGGGGTATACCGGAAACGCAACGATTGCCGACATGCGTAAAAACTGCCGGTTTGTGCGTATGACGGGGGCCGGGCTGCGTGAGAGCCATGTGCATGACATCACGATCACGAAAGAATCGCCGAACTATCGGGTGGAAAGTTAGGTTAATCTTCACAAAACCGTCATCTTAGCCGATTGTATTTCGGTTAAAATAAGGGCATGACAACACATCCGCCCATATCTCAAAGCAAGCGAGGGTTTTTTAACGCCGCCTTTCCGAAAGGAAAGGGTGTACACGTGTTGGTGGGAGCAGAAACCGATCATAATCAAACGGTTGTCTCGCAATATCTAACGGACCATATTTCAGAGCTTAGGGATGATTTCGACCTCGGGACGATTGGGATGGAGCAACCGCCGTTCATGAATGTGTTTTTATGGGCGTATGAGGATCGCAATAAGGGCATTAAGCTGCCGGTGCCGAAGGAGAAAATGGCGCAGTATGTGCGCACGATGTATGAGTGCAATGTCCATCACCAAAAGTTGGGTATGGAAGCGAAGGCCAATCTTGCGATGGCGGCGATTGATCACGGTGTCGAGGTGGTTGATTTTGATACGCGCCAGCTGCTTGAATGGCGGCTGAATGCGGCTAAAAAAGTCATACCGTGGTTGGAGCGGGCATTCGCGCAGCATGGCAGCCTATTTTCCCGAGAGCAAATGCGGCTCAATAGTAAGCTTGTCGAGCGTATGCAGGAAGTGGTGACACGTAACGCTGCTATGGGGTTTCCGCTTGATGAGACGAGCTGCAATCGTGATCATCCTGCCCCGTTGTTGAACTCGTTTGTGACGATGGAGGCCAAGGCGCTGCTTGATGCAAATCCGCAATATCAACGGCGGCTCGAAAATCTTGAAGCGGTGGCTGAGGCGGCGCAGCGGACCTATCCGTATCGTGGGGGTCAGGTACAAACGCAGGATGCATTTAGTGCGGCGTTGCTCGTGTATGCTGCGAAGCCTGGACACAACATTCTCAGTATATCGGGCTCGGGACATATTAAGGGTTTTATTGCTCCTAAAGATCCGGCGGTGCAGGGAACATTTTCACGGCATATTCGTCGGATGGGGCTGCCGGGGATGACAGCGCTTCTGACGACTGAAAAGGATTTTGCAAGCCAACTCGCATGGCGTGAGCGCTACTTTGAATTGACGGATAAAAAACCATGGGTAGAGCAGTTCCGACGCCAGGGCCATCCGGGACTTATAACACCGGCTGTTGCCATCTTTGATGGAAAGTTATCCGAGCAGCAGCGGGCACGGTGGCGTGAGTTCACCGATACCTATTTACCGGTTCCGTCTGGACCCAGCTCCGAAATTTTCGGTGCGCAATATATGGGGATGATGCAGCGTGAGATCGAAAAGCCAGAGATGCAGGCAAAGCTTGCTAAATTACGCGAGCGGTGACCCTTTACGGTTGCCAGTGTTCTCGTCGCCCGCTACACCCTTTCTCTCACCCGTTTTTGTGATGATTTCATGACCCCCGCCGCGCGTATTCAAGCTGTGATCGACCTGATGGAGCATTTGCAGTCCATTTGGCAGAACGATCGGCGTGCGCCGGTGGATGGGTTGCTGGCGGATTATTTCAAGGCGCGCCGGTATATTGGCTCGAAGGATCGCGGGGCGATTTCGGATTTGCTCTATTTTGTGCTGCGCAATGGCGGGGCGATTGAATGGCATATCGAGCAATGCGATCGCAAGACCACACCGCGACGTGCGGTGATGGTGGCGTTGTTGTTCAAAGAACCGGTGATGGGTTTGGGCGACATCATTGACTGCTTCACCGGCGGACAATATGCGCCGACGCCGCTGACGGATCAGGAGCAGGTGATGCTCAGCCGTTGCGAGGGCCGGTCACTGCTGATGCCAGGCATGCCGGATGCGGCGCGCTATAACTACCCGGATTGGATGGAAGGCCGTCTGCGCGATGCGTTTGGCGATGAAATTCCCGCCGCGATGACAGCGCTTAATGAACAGGCGCCGATTGATTTGCGCGCGAATTTGCTCAAGTGCAAAGATGCGGGCGATTTGATTCTCGCGCTCGATAAGGATGGGTATTTCGGTGTGCCGACGCCGATTTCGCCGATTGGCGTGCGGCTGCAAAAGCGATTGCCGGCGTTCAACACGCAGGCGTTCAAAGACGGTAAATTCGAGATGCAGGACGAGGGCAGCCAGATCGCTTCGCTGCTGGTGAAGGCACGGCCGGGGCAAAAGGTGATCGATTTTTGTGCCGGCGCGGGTGGCAAAACGCTCGCGATTGCCGCGACGATGCAAAATAAGGGACGGATTTTGGCGTGGGATACATCGGCCTCGCGCCTCGCGCAAATGGGCAAGCGGCTTGCGCGGGCAGGGGCTTCCAACGTGCAGACCCATGTGCTGCGCGATGAGGCCGATCCGTTTTTGAAGCGGCATTTGAATAGTGCGGATTGGGTGTTGGTGGATGCGCCATGCTCGGGCTCGGGCACCTGGCGGCGTAACCCGGATTTGAAGTGGCGTTTTTCGCCTGAGGATTTGCAAGAAATTAAATCTGTGCAGCAGCGGATTCTGAAAAATGCCGCGCGACTTGTGAAGCCCGGTGGACGGTTGGTTTACGTGACATGTTCGGTATTCCCGGACGAGAATTTTTTCCAAGTGAAACAGTTTCTTGCGAACAATCCGACATTTCGGGTTGAAGCGCCGGATAAACTATGGAATAAACACTGCACCGCGCGTGATGGGGTCGGTTCCTGTCTCTCGCTCAGCCCGCATAAAGACGGGACGGACGGCTTCTTCGGAGCCATTCTTGTGAAAGATGCCGCTGCCTCCTCGGAGGGGGCGGAGTAAGGCTCCAGGATGGGGTCGGGTGAGATAGGGATTGAACATGGCAAGACTGACATGGAAGAAGAGCAATAAATTGCCGGGGCGACGCAGCAAACCCGGTGTTGTGAAACTCTTCCAAAGCCTGTTCGGCAAACGCAGCATCATCATTATTTCGGATCATAAAACGCAGCACGTACCGTTCTCGGCGGCGTTGCAGCTTGGCATTGTGCTGGCGGTGATGACGTTCGTCGGCTGGGCGAGCTTCTCGAGCGGTTCGTACATGGCGGCGCAAAAAGTGCTGCAGGAAAAAGAGAGAAAACTGGCGCAGACTTCGGAAGAAAACGCGCGGGTCGAAGCGGAGTTCGGGTTGCTGAAGGTGGACCTGATGAAGCTCGCGCAGGATGGCAAAAATACGAAATCGGTCGAAGTACAAAAGCTTCTGGATGAGCATTACCCTGAGGAGGGCAACAGCCCGGCCGCGCAGGCGAATGCAGCGACGGAAGATAAATATAGCGCCGTGTTCAAGCGTATCGATTTCCTTGAGAACAAGGTGAAGGATTTGCAAGCAACGCACGACGCGCTGATGGCCGATATCCGTGCGACGACGGGTGGCAAAATCAAGGAGCTGGAGCAGGTGATTGCACGCACCGGTATGCCAGGCCAAACGCTGGAGCGGGCGGCGGAAGCCAAGCGCAGCCAAGATGAACAGCGTCGCGAGAAATATGGCCGCATTGAAAAAACGGGTGCTGTGAACAATAACAACAATAATAGCAGTGCAAACTCGGACGCGCAGGGCGGGCCATATGAGCCAGTGCCGAAAACCTCGGTGCTGCGCGAGAAAGAGACCGAGCTTTATTTCAATTTGCGCCGCATGATGGCGCTGAATGATATCGTGACCGCGATGCCGCTTGATGCGCCGATGGCGGATAATGACTATCACCAAACCAGCGGCTTTGGCACGCGGGTTGACCCGTTCCGTGGCGTTTTGGGTTTCCATAGCGGCGTTGATTTGGCGGGGCATGAAGGCGAAAAAGTCGTCGCGACGAATGATGGGCGCGTTGAATTTGCGGGCTGGAAAACGGCTTATGGCAATGTGATTGATGTGAAGCACGAGTACGGGCTTTCGACCCGGTATGCGCATTTGAGCCGCATCCTCGTGCAGCCGGATCAAATGGTGAAAAAGGGGCAGATCATTGGGGTACAAGGCTCCACTGGCCGGTCGACGGGCGCGCATGTGCATTACGAAGTGCGCTACAATGGCGTCGCGGTGAACCCCGGTAATTTTTTAAAGGCAGGTGAAGATGTTCGGGCGCTCGACTAAAAACCACGGTTCGCAAAGTACGTCGGCACGCAAGGTGATTGCGCCGTCGGTGATTGCAGAGGGCACGTATGTGCTCGGCAATATGGTGAGTGATGGGATGTTCGATAT
>JBGAJE010000072.1:0-8575 GCA_044225085.1 Rickettsiales bacterium
ACGCAACGGGCCTCCCCGTCTTCGTCGCCGAAGATGCACTTTCCTGCGTCGCCATCGGTACCGGCAAAGTGCTCGAGAACATGGACGTGTTTAGGCACGTACTCTTCAAACAGGAATAATGATGTAACGCTACACATGGGCCTTTAGGCGGTGGTTAGCAACGCACAGCAAGCATAGAGAGTCGGGCCCCCTTCAATCTAATATTCCTCTTGAGCCACTAATCCGTTCAGCGCATACTCCGCCGCATGAATCGTTCACGCTACTCAAGCAGCTACGCCTCCGGCCCCAGTAAAACGCCTATCACGCGCCTCTGGATCGCACTCCTGTTCGTGATCGGCATTGCATTACTTGTCCTCACCCGCTCGCACAATCCAGCCGCCACACGCATTCGCGCCCATCTACTCGATACCATCAGTCCGGCGCTCTCTACCGTTGGCAGACCCTTCGCCGGCCTGCACTCTTTCGCCGAATATAAAAATAATATGTTCCACGCGATGGAGGAAAACGAGCAGCTCCGCACTGAGAATGACACGCTACGCCATTGGCAAGCTGTTGCCCAAGCCCTCAAAGCCGAGAACGACGCCCTGCGCCAACTAACCAGCTACCAGCCGGTCGAAAAAGTAAGCTATGTCACCGGCCGCGTGATCGGCCAAAGTCCGAACGCATATTCCGGCTCGCTCCTCATCAACGCTGGCAGCGATGAAGGCATCAAACCGCTGCAACCTGTGATCGATGCTCACGGCCTCGTCGGCCGCATCGTCGATTTGGGTGATAGCACCTCGCGCGTGTTGCTGCTGTCGGATGCAAGCTCGCGCGTGCCCGTCATCAGCGCCACGTCCCGCCAGCATGCAATCTTGGCCGGCTCCGGCGATGCGCTGTTGCGCCTCACCTTTCTTGGCGGTGACCCCGAAGGCATCGCACTGGGTGAAAGCGTTGTCACCACCGAAGAAGGCGGCCTCATTCCCGGCGGTATTATGGTCGGCACCGTGTTCAAACGTGAAGGCACCACCTTGCTTGTGAAACCGAGCCGCCCCTTGGCTGAATCTGAATATCTCCGCGTGATTGTCTCGAAATAATGCGCCCCGTTTCCGATCAGTTTTTCATCGCCATCCCCGCCATCCTCGGGTTGCTACTGCTATTCGCATTTGCAACGCCCATGCAAATGGGAAACTTTTCCCTCGCCCCCAATATTGCGTGGCTAATGTCGCTCATCGTCGCGGCGTTTTACCCCGCCGCTTGGCCGCGGGGCTTTGCCTTTCTTCTCGGCCTGCTGCAAGATGTGCTTTTCGGTACCCCGCTCGGTGCACAAGCCGTACTCACCTTATTGTTGGTCGAGCTTGTACATAGCCAGGCGCGCCGCCATCATCACCAACTCTTCCGCATCCGCTGGCTTGAGGCCGCGGGCGTACTGGTAGTCTGGCATCTATTATTATGGGTCATTGTCCGCCTCACCACGGGTGAGGAATTACCGATTCGCCAACTGATCAACGGAGGCCTCGCCAGCGCGATCTGGTATCCGATATTTTACTTCGTGCTGACGCGCTTAGGCGATTGGGTGCCGGCAAAATAATCTAGAAATTCATTTGGCGAATATCCGTCATGACGGACGAACCATATTCACCTTCGTGCCCGCTTGATTGCGGCTGAGCGGCAGGTTGTTGCTGATATTGCGGTTGCGGCACGGCATAAACCGGCTGAGGTGCATAACCAGGCATCCCATAATTATCCGAAAGCTGCTGCGCTGCTGGCTGCGGATAGCTTCCCTGCGGATATTGCTGTGCCTGAGCTACCATCCCATAGGCAAGAACCGCCATACTTATTGCCACACTGAGAATCCGAACCATAATATGCTTTCATTAAAAAAGATGAGGCGCTTATAAATGCTGCAACGCAAAAAGTCTAGCGCTATTTTGCAGCGCAGCATACTGGCTGGCAAACCCTAACGCCATTATTTTGTTAGATTTTTCCGTAGCCTGCGACTTTGCTTCGCACCACGAGATGGTCCATCAGGGCAAGCAACACGCCGGAAACGACGAACACGCCGTGGATAATCACCATCCACAGCACTTCATCTCCGGTATAATTACCGATATCCATGAACACCTTCAGCAAATGAATTCCCGAAATCGCGACGATCGAAGCGATGAGCTTAATTTTCAGCCCCGTGAAATCCACTTTCCCCTTCCAGGCCGGCGCATCGACATGCTCGGCGACATCGATTTTGGAGACGAAGTTTTCATAGCCGGAGAAAATCACGATCAACAACAGGTTGGCAGCAAGTGATACATCGATGAGGTTCAAACACCCGAGGATCGCATCGGTGGCTTTCATCGTCACCACATGCTGGCCGAATTCCCAGAGCTCCTGCAGGAACTTAACCAGCAACACAACAAGCGCGCCGACCAGCCCAATATAAAACGGTGCGAGCAGCCAGCGGCTTACGAATAATCCACGTTCGATGAATTTTTCCATGATCACTCCTAATGTCAGCCCTTGGCTAACATACCGCCGCACTCATGCAAAATGAACTATCGGAAAGGTTGGCTAGTTCGCGAGCACTGCCTGGAACTCAACCCACTCACGCTTAGTAAGGCCGCTCGTCTCCTGCGTAATCTGCTCCCCCGCCAGCATGCGCTTGAGCACGGCGAGCCCAGTGCGCGAGAAACGTGCACCGTTGAGGCGATGTTCTTCGAATGCCTCATAGGCGAACGGCACCCACTGCTTCACTACATTAATCATCGCATCCGCATAAACGCGGATTTCGTATTGCGCATGCGGGTCAGCGCGGAGCATGAGGAAGTGAAAGAGATTATGCAGATCGATCTTCCAATACCACTGCGTGTAATAATTCAGCGTCAGGTTCATCCGCGCCAGTTCACGCGCAATGCCGGATTTGCTTTCATCGAGCACATTGCCCGCCTGATCAGCGTTCATCAGCTCTTCGTAATGGCCGTACACTTGCTCGGAATCCTGCTTCAAAATATCAAGCACACGCGCCGATTCCGCCGGGCTCAGCGTATCCCCGCCCCGCCCCTGATGATTCGCCTTCGATTGCGGCGCCAACTGCGTTGGATCGGGAATGTAGAACTCCTTATCCATCACCGAATAACGCGCCGAATATTCATTCACGTTCGCCGTGCGGTGGCGAATCCATTGGCGGGCGACGAAAATCGGCAGCTTCACATGGAACTTCATTTCGCACATTTCAAACGGCGTCGAATGCCAGTGGCGCATGAGGTAATTAATAAGCCCACGATCCTCATTCACTTTCTTGGTGCCTTTGCCGTAGGACACGCGCGCGGCCTGCACGATGGCGCTATCGTCGCCCATGTAATCAATCACGCGGATGAAGCCGTGATCGAGCACCGGAATTGGGGTGTAGAGCAGCTTCTCAAGCTCCGGGCATGTCGCCCGTTTCGTGGCATGGGTTTCCCATTGCTCGTTTTTTGCATCGTTCATCGCCACCACCGCCATCGTTCGCTCCATTGTTTTTAGAAATTTAGCGCGAGAGGTAGCCGTGGTGCAAGTGCGGCGCAGGGTTTGTTAACAATTCGCCTAAGCGACGCGGAAAATATGCACCGCTGCTTTGCCATATTGGCGGGAATCGAGCAATTCAGCGCCAGATAGCTCCGGCACCGGCGTATCGCGTGCTTGCTCAGCGACGATCAGCGTCCCCGGCATCAGCCAGCCTTGTTGAGCAAGGCTTGCATAGGCCCCGGCGAGCAGTGGCTTATCATACGGCGCATCGATGATGACCAGCGCCGCCTTCTCCCGCGCGGCAGGCAGGCGCGCCGCATCCGCCTGTACAAAGAATGCCGATTGCACCGCCCCACAATGCAGCGCGTTTTGTTTGGCGAGTTCGAGCGATTTTTTATCCTGATCGATAAACGTCGCGATGCCGGCGCCGCGCGACAGCGCCTCAAGCCCCATTGCCCCAGTACCGCAGCAAATATCGACTACGTGCTGGTCGATAATTGCTTCACCACCATACGCCCCATGCATCAGCAAATTGAACACGGACTCACGCGTGCGGTCGGAGGTTGGGCGAATAGCATCCGTCTCTGGTGTCAGCAATTTACGACCTTTGAATTGTCCGGCAATGATGCGCATTATTCGGTAACTCCGAGCTTATTCATCAGGCGTTTTACATCATCTGCCGCGACTTCCGCTACTTCTTCGGGCTCTAAATCCTGCAAATCAAAATCACCGTACGACACGCGGATCAACCGGCTGACTGGCAAATCAAAATGCTCGAAAATCCGCCGAATCTCGCGGTTTTTCCCCTCGCGCAAAGTCAGTTTCAGCCATTGGTTGCGGCCGGATTTTTCCTTTTCCACCGCCACATCGATGGGCTGATACTGTGTTCCATCCACCTTCACCCCGCGCTCAAGTTGAGCAAGGTGCGTTTCCATCGGCGTGCCGCGCACTCGCACGCGATAGACGCGCGATTGGGCATTGGCCGGCAGCTCCATCGCGCGGGCCAGCGCGCCGCTGGTGGTGAGCAGTAGCAACCCCTCACTATCCAAATCCAACCGCCCAATCGAAATCACCCGTGGCAAATCGCGCGGTAGATGTTCGAATACGGTGGGGCGCCCTTCAGGGTCATGATGCGTGGTCACTAACCCGGCAGGCTTGTGATAAACGAACAGCCGCGGCGTTTCGCTGGCATCGAGCGTCACTGCCTTGCCATCGACAACGACGACATCCTCATTGCTTACTAATGTCGCGGGGCTAGCCAGCACTTCACCATTTACAGATACACGGCCTTCCGCAATCCAACGTTCCGCGTCCCGACGCGAGCAGAGGCCAGCGGCAGCCATAAATTTGGCGATACGCTGAGGTTCGTTCATGCCGCCCGGTAGCGCCGCGCCGCCTCGACAAAGGCTTCAAAAATCGACGAGTCCGCCTCGGTGATTGAAAACTCGGGATGCCACTGCACCCCAAGGCAAAACGGATGCGCGGGATATTCAATCCCCTCAATCACCCCATCTTCCGCCCAGGCATTCACCACCACCCCCGGCGCCGGCCGCGCGATGGCCTGGTGGTGCGCGCTATTGACCGGCACCGAGCCACCGCCCGTAATTTTCTTCAGCAGTGTGTCTTCCACGATACGCACGGTGTGGCCCGCCTCATGCCGCGGGTTCGGCTGCTCGTGCGGCAGCGCGTTTTCAATACTATCCGGGATATGTTGAATCAGCGTGCCGCCAAGAATGACGTTGAGCAATTGCTCGCCCCCGCAAATCCCCAAAATCGGCATGTTGCGTTTGAGCGCACCCTGCGTCACCGCCCATTCAAACTGGCTGCGGCGCGGTTTGGTCGTCACCTTTTCGTGCACCGAGTGATCGCCATACATTTCCGGCGGCACATCGAAATTCCCGCCCGTGATAATAAGGCCGCTCATCATGTCGAGGTAGTTCTCGGCGAGTGCCACTTCATGCGGCAAGGCGATCGGCACGCCCCCGTGTGCAGCCACGCTCGCGCAGTAATTATCGCGGATCGCATACCACGGATATTTCGAATATCCGCCCGCTTCCTCGTAATCCAGGGTGAAACCGATGATGGGTGATTGCGCGTTGCTCATGAGATGTATAATATCCGGAAATTCATACGTTACAATGGTGCTGATTTTATGTCGCTTTCGTCGTTCCTTGGAGTGATCTTCGGGTTGATGCTGATTGTGCTGGCGATGTCGCTAGCTACAACTAACCTCCTCATTTATGTCGATCTCCCCGCCTTTATGATCGTGGTGGGTGGCGCCATCGCCGCAGCGTTCATTGGCTTCCATAGCAAAGACGTGATCACCGCCTTTAAAGCAATCCTCTGGATGCTGAAAAAGCCAAAATCCACCCGCGAAGGTCTCAATACCGAGATTATGCGTCTTATTAAATGGAGTTACTTAGTACAGCAAAAAGGCATCCCTGCGCTAGAAAATGAAATCAAACACGTCTCCATCCGTGACCCGCTCGTGCGTTATTGTATGGAACTCGTGGTCACCAACCACCGCCCCGCCGAATTACGCAACGCCGAATTACGCAACATGATGGTGACTGCCGTGGAATACACTTTCGAACATAATACCGCGGCCGTGCCCGTATTGCGTAATATGGTCGCGAGTGCTCCAGCCTTCGGGATGATCGGGACACTCGTCGGCCTCATCTCCATCCTCAACCGCATGGGCAGCGGCGCACAGAACCTCACCCAAGTCGTTGGCACCGGCATGTCTCTGGCACTTGTCGCAACACTTTATGGTGTATTCTTCGCTCGGATGGTATTCATCCCCGCCGCCAACAAACTACTTCAGCGCGAGGAAACCGAGCGCTTCCGTAACCTGATGGTGGTCGAAGGCCTCACCATGCTCGCCGAGAAAAAGACCCCGCGTTTTATGCAAGACCGCTTAAATTCCTACCTCGAGCCACAAAACCATTTCAATATCGATCGCCAATTGCGGGGCGGCTTTAAAGTCCCATCGCCTGAGCACCCAACGCATAGCTAATCATGGAACCGCAGCAGCCATACCAGCAACTCATCACCCGCCGCCCCCGGCCGGAGATGGAGGACGATACCTGGCTCATCACCTTCGCGGATATGACCACCTTGCTGATGTGCTTTTTCATTCTGCTCTTCTCCCTCTCTTCGCCAGATATGAAACAATTCAAACTCGTCGCCGAAGCCCTCCGCGAAAAAGGCTTCTACAGCGACATCGTACCAACCGAAGACCCCTATGAGAAATTAAAGAAAGAACTTGCGCTTTCTCTCGGCGCTAGCGGTTACGACAAGCAAGTCGCCATCAGCGATTCCAAACACGGCATCGAGGTCGAGCTTGCTTCAAGCGCCTTCTTCATCAATGGCACTGCCAAATTCTCCGACAAAGCCCTACCCATGCTTGATATGATTACCAAACAAATCATGCCACTTGCTAAGAAAGACGTCATCGTCCAAGTCGAGGGCCATACGGATGATAATCCGATCGATACGCCCCAATTCCCCTCAAACTGGGAACTCTCATCAGCCCGTGCGAGTAACCTCGTTCGCTATTTAATCGCGCAGGGCTTCCCCGCCGAAAAACTCCGCGCCGTGGGGCTAGCCGACACGCAACCCAAAGCCCCCAATCGTGATTCGACTGGCAACCCCATTCCCGCAAATCAGGACCTCAACCGTCGCGTCGTCCTGAAATTGATGAAGGGTGACGACTACTAACCGCGCACGCCCAAAATATGGCAAATCGCCTGCGTTAGTTCCGCGCGATTAAGTGTATAAAAGTGAAACTGCTTTACCCCAGCCAGCATCAGCATCCGGCACTGCTCTGCCGCCACCATCGCCGCGATCGAATGGCGCAATGCTGGATTCTCATCGAGCCCATCAAATAAATGTGACAACCATTGCGGGACATTCGTACCGCACATCCCCGCGAATTTTTTGAGCTGCGCCACATTCGTCACCGGCAGAATACCGGGCACAATCTCTGCCGTAATCCCGCGAGCGCGCGCCTTTTCCTCAAACCGCAAATACACATCTACATCGAAGAAGAACTGCGTGATGGCCCGGTTCGCCCCCGCATCAAGTTTGCGTTTGAGATGATCGAGATCGGCCTCCGGTGACAGCGCCTCTGGGTGCGTCTCGGGATATGCAGCAACCGAAATATCAAAATCCGCCACCTTGCGCAGACCTGCGACTAACCCATCCGCATAACCATAACCATCTTTAGTCACTTGGAATGGCGTACCCGGCGGCGCGTCCCCACGCAGCGCCACAATATGTCGTACCCCCGCATCCCAATAACCACGCGCAATTTCGGTAATCTCATCCTGAGTCGCATTCACGCAGGTTAAATGTGCCGCTGGCGTCAGTGACGTTTCACGCAAAATCCGCGTCACCGTCGCGTGCGTGCGTTCCCGCGTCGATCCACCCGCACCATACGTCACCGACACAAATCGCGGCTTAAGGGGTGCCAGCGTGCCGATTACTTCCCACAGCGCCGCTTCTGCCTGCTCAGTTTTGGGCGGGAAAAACTCGAACGAAACGCACGGCGCCGTCTTGCCATAGAGTTCACGTAAATCCTGCAGCAAATCCGCCTTGGCCGCACTCAGTGCGGGAGATGGGCTATCATGGCGCATTAGCAACTCTCCTGTGGCAAAAAGGCAACAAGGCAGATTATTCCGCCAACGCTGCCTTCCGCGATAAGTTCAAAAAACTTAGAAAAACAAAGGCCAAAATGGGCGGGCTGTCAACAACCAACAAACTTTATCCACTCGCGATATTAGTAATTTATTTATAGTTTCGGGGTAGATTCCGAAGAGACACTGCGCTACATGCGCCCTGATAACGTTTTGTGAAAGACCGATACATGCGTGCGATGATTTTTAAAAATATCCTCCCAGTAGCTGCCCTACTGATTGCCAGCGCCTGCAGCACCGCCGCCACCGATAGCAACAACGACCCGCTCGAGCCTTTCAACCGCAGCGTTTTCGAGTTCAACCAAGTCGTTGACCATTTACTGCTGCGCCCCATCGCTATGGGTTACCGTTACGTAACCCCACAAGTGGTTCGCACCCATATTGGCAATGCGTCCGACAAC
>JBGAJE010000073.1:0-8334 GCA_044225085.1 Rickettsiales bacterium
CGGCATTTGCCGAGGTGCCGCTGGCCACCCAGCCATCGGTGCGCCGACCTGTTTTTGCTCCGTCATAGGCACGACTGGCCACAAGGAGCGCCATACGCGCCTGCTTGCGGCGAAACGCCGCCATCGGTGCGAACACACCGATTACATCGTCGATCCACATACGATTAATCCCTGTAAAAGCTGGCGGAAGAATTGCGCTCGGCTGGAGCGGAAGCGGTGAGTTGGTCGCGCATCAAATCGCGGGCGCGGATCATGTCGGCGGTGCTTTGGTAACGCACCGACTTGTCGCCCGTGCGAACTTCAAGCGTGCCGGTAGCGATCGCCGCTTCAAGCGCATCGAGTTGTGCTTGGGAAAAAGCCATGCTAATTCTCGAATAAGAGGGGAAGAATTATGATATTTGGAACGTTACGAAAGCTGATCCAGCAGGTGGTTGATCCGCGCCCCGCTGATCCATGGCAGGGTTGGACGGAAGTGCCTGCATTACCGGAGGTGGTTGAAATCAATTTGCCTGTTATGGAAGGCGAGCCCGGTTCGTTGACGAACGCGCAAAAAGACTTCCTCGAGAAGCTGCAATTTGAAGCGCCAGAGCGACTTAATTACATGCAAGCGGGTTTAGTGCTGAATTGCATCCAGTATGTGCGTTATCTCTATGCCGAGAATCTCTCTCGAAATTTGTCGCAATGCCCATCCGCTTTATATTTGCGCCTGCTGCCTTTTATGGTTAGCCGTCCGGACATTATTGCGTATCTGGAGAAGTGGGACCAATCCATGATGGACCGCGAAGACAGCAACAATGCACCGTTTGCCCGCCGCAAGAAAAATCCAATCCATTTAGAAATTCAGCGCCAGTTCAACGATATGCTCATGCGGATCTGATTACCGTTTAAGCCAATCATCGATTTTTGGAATCCAGCCGGTGTTGGCGGGGTCAGCGGTGGATGTTACCGGCTGCTGCTCCGGCTCCGCGCGCGGCAGGAAGAACATCGAATTCGCCAACGCCTCAAAATCTGGGCTGAGTAATTTCAGCGCGGCTAATGCGTAGACGTTGCAATCCAGTGCCTCGTTGCGGCTGCGGGTTTTCACCCACTCACGCCGCGCCGCACCCTTGGTGAAGCGCGTGACTTGCTTCTCGCCAGTGAGCTGCAGGAAATATTCGCGGTCGCGCTCGAGGGGGAAATGGAAGTATCCAGGCCCCGGCTCAGAGATACGCAGGCGACTGAAGATCACTTCCTTTGCCGTATCCACGCCCAGTGGGTAGAACCGTAGCTTGTGGCGGTTATTGCGGCTCGGGCGACCAACCAGCGGCTTGCCCGCCTGACTCATCCCTTTGATGGCGAACACCCCACGCATGGCACGCGAGCGGCAGAACTCGTAAACCGCCTGCGTATGATGCCCGCCCGAATCGATGCAGGTGCAGGCGATATTCAGTTGCAGGCCAGTTTTGCTTTTGATCGGCCGCAGCAAGAACGCATCCAGCTCTTTCCAAACTTGCTCCTGCGCGGGATCGCCGAAGAATTGTTTGTAATCGAGCGACCAGCTTTCCTCGCCAGCACCCCAGCCTTTGACCTCGATCTCGATGCGATCACCCTGCACGTCGACACCAGCGGTAACGACCACAGCATGTTCTGGCGCCTCATCGCCCCAGCTTTCTTTACGCTGGAGGAGGATATCGGCATCGACCGTTTCACCGGCTTCTTCCCATGTTTCGCCAAGCGAGGTGTTGACCCATGTTTTTAGGGTTTCTGGCAGCTTCTTCGCTTTCAGGAACTCCGCGACCATTTGCGCGAAGGTCACCCACGGCGAATAAAGCTCGTTGATGTGAAAGCCTGCGGTGCCTTTGAACGGCGCTTCCGCCACCCAACGGCCAGCCTTCAGCATGGCTGGCTTGTCCGCATCGGTGATGATGCAGCCGTTCACTTCGCACACATACGCCGCCGTCGCGGGCTGGTGCTTTTCGTCACCTTCCTTTTCCGGGTCGGTATGCCAGCGCACTTGCTGCCATTTCAGTACCTGAAATTCACTGCAATGCGGGCATGGCACCTGATAGCGCCGTTGGTCGCTTTGCTCGTATGCCGCTTCGATCCGGCTTGCGCCTTTGATCGTGGGGGTCGAGGTGAGCAACTGCTTCCTGTTCCAGAACGTGGTCGAGCGTTTGCGTGCGAGGCTGACGGGGTCACCCTCGGCCCCGGCACTTGCCGGATAGCGGTCAACCTCATCGCATAACACTAGCCGAATCGGGCGGCTGGCGAGTGATGCAGGCGAATTCGCGCCCGCCATAGTGATATGCCCACCGGGGAACCGCTTATGGAGGAGCGTATTCCCCGAGTCTCGCGATCGAGGATCGCGCACCAAGCCATGCAAGGCGCGTGTATCGCGGAGCATCGGCGCAAAGCGGTCTTTGCTCCATGCCTCCGCCATCTCGAGTGTCGGCTGCAGCAGAAGGATCGGCGCGGGATCGAGGTGGATATGGTAACCCACGACGTTGTTGATGATCTCCGTTTTGCCGACCTGAGCCGAGGACATAATCACTACGGTTTCGACCGTCGGGTCGCCCAACGCATCCATGATGTCGCGTTGGTACGGCGCACGATCGGTAAGCCATTTGCCGGGTTCCGCGCTGGCCTCGCTACTCAGCTGCCGGAATTGGTCCGCCCATTGACTGATCTTCAGGTTCGGTGGCGGAGCCGCTAGGCTCGCCGCTTTCTTCAAGATCGATAGGGCTATGTTGTTCAGGGTCATACCGGGACAGCTCGTTCAGGGCTTCATGGACATGCTCCCGCAGGCAGGTTTCGATCTCCGGATAGGTTTTCAGGTTCATGACGCGCAGTGCGCAGCGCACCGGCATGGCGAGCATGCGTAGGCGGAACGAGGCGACCAAACCTGACCATAACAATTCGACCTGCTCGGATGGAATGACCTGACCATTCAGGCTTTTCACTTCCAGCTCGGTTTTGTCGGCCTGCGCCTTTAGCAATCGTGCGCGTTCGAGGTACGCATCCTGCGGTTCAATATCGCGGCCGGTTGCACGCTCCTGCAGGTACTTAATGTAGGCACGCGTGCAGCCGATCAGGTCGTATTTTCCCTTCTCGGGTTTCGGAATAATGCCCTCGCGTGCCATCTGCTGGAGGCGGCGCTCTGTCAGGTTGAACAGACGCGCCAGCGAGGCGACGGGAACGTTGGGATTCGCCATTTTTTGGACACATTTTGAGTCAAGTTAAAAACGCATCAACATATTGAATAATAATGTAAATATAAGCATTATTAAGTTGATTCATCGCGGCTAAAGAGCGTTACTGATGCTGTCCACAAGGGCAAAAACAACCACGGAGAAACGTATGAAAAACTTTACCGCACTGCCTACCACCAATAAAGAATGGGGGTTTTGGGGAACTTGCGAACAGCAGGGTTACAAAACTAAACTAGCCTGGACGACCACCAGCAAATTCCTCGCAAAGCATTTTGATTTAACCGCCGAGGAAACCCGGACGGTTTTAGATGCACGCTTCGGTCGCCACCTTGCTGATGACTTCAGCTTCATCAAAGGTGGGCCAAAAACAGCAGCGGCGATCGAAGCCCATTTGCTTAAGCGCATCACCGACGCGGGCTGGAAGGCTTCATTTGAAACCAGCATCACCAGCGAAACAGGTAAAGTTTTCCCCCGCATTACGAAGGAGCAAATTTTCGCCCGCATCGCCAAGGAAGAGCTTCACATCGACACGCTGGTGGAGAGCAAATCAGGCGACGACTTCCACGAGGTGGCGGTCTGGACGGTAAAGGCGGCACTTGAAGCAGCCTACGAAGCGGGCCGCGCCAGCAAGAAGGGAGCGTAACCATGAACCAGCTGGTCACCATTCGCTTCGCTCGCAAGCCGGGCAGCCTTCAAGAGATGCGCGCCGAGGTGAACAGCCCCGGCTGCGAAACTGCCAAATGCCAAATCGCTGAAACAGTCGAATTGGAACCCGGCGAATACGATGCCTTCATGCGCCTCATTTACAAAGACTGGCCTTGGCTTGAAGGCCGGGGTGGCGACCGCAACGGCTTTACGCAGGTGGTAGCGATCACCGCGATGGGGCGCGAGACGCTTTACGCCAACCCCGAGGGTTACAGCTACGCGCGCTACATCGGCACCGCGCAGCCCGAAATTCAACCTACCAATTAAGGAGCCAAACAATGACAAACAATGCACCGGGACCGTACGCTGCGCGGGCCGCAAATGCCAAAGATAAGGGCCGCGTGAAGAAGCTGCAGTGGACAAAGCATGCCGAGAAATTCTTGCTCGGCCGCACGATTATCGGGGTTCGATATTTAACTGATCAAGAGGTCGAAGGCTTGGGTTGGTATTCAGCCGCCGTGGTTTTGGTTCTCAATGACGGAACGCTTATTTTTCCTTCAGGTGACGACGAAGGTAACAACGCCGGTGCCATGTTTGGGCAGAGCGGAACCGGCGAAGACATCACCATACCTGTAATTTAACCCACCAACCAAGGAGATTATCATGAAGAAAGCCTCAACAACCAAGACCGTCAAAGCAAAAGCCCCGGCGAAAAAACCCAAGGCGAAAGTCGAGAAGCCGGTGAAGGTTGCGAAAGCCGCCGAGCCGAAATCCACGAAGCAGCAGCAGGTCATCGACATGTTGAAAAGCGAGAATGGTGCAACGCTCGAGGAAATTGGCAAAGCCATGACCTGGCAGAAGCATTCCGCGCAGGGCTTCATCTCGGGGGTGTGTCGCAAAAAGCTGAAGCTGACGGTGAATTCTGAAAAGGATGAGAAACGTGGGCGGGTATTTCGTATCGTCTGATGAATTGACCCCCACGCACGTTGGGTGCGTGGGGGTTCCCTTGAGCTAGGACACCGCTTGTGAAGCGGGGTCGTTCGCTGGTTGGGATGCGCCTGCCGCAGCGCTTGCAGTGGCCTGAGCCGTGGCGATATCGCCATTGGTCAGCGCGGCCACCGTATCTTGTGCAGCTTTCTGCAGATCGGCCACTTGGCCCTGCAGCTCGGTGATCTGGCTTTGCAGCGGAGCAACGCCAGCGACCACCGCATCACTCACTTCTTTCGCCACCGTTTGGTTATCAACGCCGTGGCTAAGGTGAATGCTCTTGATAGTGTTTTCGATATCGTCGAGAAATTTGGACATAATGTTTCCTATCTTGTGAATGATTGACATGATTTACTCCTTGGGTGCCGCTGCTTTTCCGGCTGGCCGCTGCTGCATTCGCCCACGCACCCGGCAGCATTCGGATGTTGTTAACGGCGTGGGAATTCAGGAATCGCGTTGACGCTCGCGGGCTTCTTCGATGTGAAGCACTAACCGTTTTTGAGTCTGCGAATGGTTGTGGGCGTTAAATAACGCCTCATACAACTCATCCGCTGTAGGCATCGTTCCTACACATTCGAGATGCCCGGTTACGACCGACAAAGTGCTCGGGATGCGACCCCGCAACGACTTGCTCGTAATGGCAGAGTTGTTTTTCTGAAATGAACGTGGATCGTTTTCCCGAAGCATACCAACTCGCAGCTTTAATGATTTCCCTAACGGTTAGATTGCAGGGCGAAAGTTTGGTCTCAATCATTTGAATTCTCCGTTGTTGGGAATGGTTCGCCAGTGCTTTCGAGCGTGGCTTTGCGGCCAGTGAATGCCTGCCAGCGCCGTACGATCACGTCGCAATAGAGCGGGTCGAGTTCGAGCAATACGGCAGTGCGGTTCGTTTTTTCGGCAGCAATCATTGTCGTGCCAGATCCGCCGAACAGATCCAAAATGATGTCGCGTGTTTTGCTGCTGTTTTCGATGGCACGTTGCACCAGCTCGACTGGCTTCATCGTGGGGTGCAGATCATTGGTGCGTGGCTTGTTGAAGAACCAGACATCGCCTTGGTCACGCGCGCCGCACCAGAAATGCTTATTGCCTTCCTTCCAGCCATAGAGGATCGGCTCGTATTGGCGTTGGTAATCACTGCGGCCGAGGGAGAATGTGTTCTTCGCCCACATGATGAATGTCGACCAATGCCCACCAGCATCTTTGAATGCTTTCTGCAGCGTGTGCAGTTCGGATGAACTCATGGAGATGTAGATTGCGCCCTTGGTGAAGGTCAGCAGGTTCACCATCGCGTCGTAGAGAAACTGGTAAAACCCGTCGCCGAGATTGTCGTTTTTGATGTTTTTCTTCGCGCTCAGGGCCGCGTTGGGGGATGCATAATTCACATTGTAGGGCGGGTCGGTGAACACCATGTCCGCCAAGCTGCCGCCCATTGCTTTTTCGACATCGGTGGCGACGGTGGAATCGCCGCAGAGCAAACGGTGGTTGCCGCAAAGCCAAACGTCACCGTGCTTGCTGATCGCTTCGGCCTGGAGGTCGGGAACTTCGTCATCATCGGTCAGTCCCTCGGTGCCCTCACCTGCAAGCAACTCTTCCAATTCGTCAGGATCGAATCCCGTCAGATCCAAGTCGAAATCAGCGTCCCTCAAATCGCCCAGCTCGATCGCCAGCATTTCCTCGTCCCATTCCGCTTCCTCATTCGTGCGGTTGTCGGCGATACGGTAGGCTTTGATTTGCGACGGCGATAAATTCTCGGCGATGTGAACCGGCACATGCGTGAAGCCCAATTGCTGCGCCGCGAGCAAGCGGGTGTGGCCGACGATGATTACCATTTCTTTATCGACGACGATGGGTTGGCGGAAGCCAAACTCTTTGATGCTACCTGCTACCTTTGCTACCGCATGTTCATTGCGGCGCGGGTTGCGTGCGTAGGGAATGATGGTGCCGATCGGCAGCACTTCAATCGCAAGGCTGGCCTTGGTTTGAACAGCAGAATCCGCACTTCGTTTTTTTGAAGCGGCCATTTCGTTTTCCAAAAGCGGGATGTTGTTTTAAGTCAATGACTTGAAAGGAAAAAAGCGAAACGAAATCGCTTTTATAAATTTGTGGCTGGCGGTGTGCCGAGCTATCGCCCCCCGCATACAAATCGGCGGGGAAGGAACCAAGAGTTCGCCATTTGATTGGCTGTGACAGCCAGTGTCAGGCGGGTGGCGTGTGATCGTCGTGGTCGCGTCGCATTTCATGCGGTTGATCACAACAAATCGTGCAGCCTTTCGACCCAACCGTGCAGTGTTTCCGAAGAGGCGTGCACCAGTGGGTGAGACTGGTGCACTCAGCTTCGGGAGGGAGGAATCACTAACCCGCACTGATCGGGATTCTGCTTAAAGACATAACATCTAGGTGCACCTACTGGCTACATGAAATATCAAATTGTTTCAATGGGTTGTGGTGGCAACGCACCACAACACCGATGGGTTGCTAGTCAACACGGCGGTTTGCCTTGCCAATGCCCGCAAACGCCTCTGCCAATTCGTCGAGAGCCTCGCGCAGCCGGGACATGCCATAACCTTTGCGCCAGCCCTGTGCGTGTTCGTAATCGGTCAGGCTTCCTTCGTTGCAGCACACCGCGTGAACGATGGCGCGTGATTGCTTGCTTAACTCCTTCATCAATCGCTCATGCAGGTGGCATGCTTCCATGATGGACTCGACAGGGTACAGCCCCACGTTAGTGGAGTTTTGCACGCGCACGGCAGCAAGCTGCATGGACATGCGGGGCGTGGTGCGTTCGTGGTTGCACGAGAAGCGATCGGCGGCGCGGAACTGATCCTCGCTGATGCCGCGCCGGTAATGCTCACCCATGCCGTTCTCCCGATCGATAAGCCAGAGGCGGTGATATTTATCGATGGGGCGTTTGTCGCGCACCCGCAGGGCATAACTGCCAAGATCGGTCTTCACCGTCTCTAGCGCGTTCCTTGCCGCGAACTCCGGCGTTGGCAGCCCAGCCGCCAGATCGGGCAACAAACTCGGCCCCTTTCCCTGAATGCCACTTTTTTGCTTCCGCTTGCGTTTAGCCATCGTTTTTCTCCCTGTTGGTTTTCTTTTTCCGTCCGTACACTTCGTGAGCAAAATATTTCCAGCTCTGCGGCGGGTCGGTGGCCTTGCTCGTGCGGCCCAAGCAGGCTTCAACGGCGGGCAAAATGTCACGCAGCATGTCGCAACCATTGTCGATCCAACCCTTCACCACGCTGTAATCGGACGGGGGTTGCAGCCCATGTTTTTCGAACGCCAGAATCACCCCGCTCATGAACCGCATGGCAATGGCGTCGGAGGTTTGTTTTCCACAGGATGTCGGGTCGCCATCCTCTAAAAGTCTAAAGTCTTTATTTAAATCTGATCTTAATCTGGATTGATCTAAAGCGCGCGCGAGGGCGTTTGGCACGCCGCCCTCTGGCGGCTCCTCAAACCGCTGAATTTCCCGACGTTTCGCGTTCGCGGCGCGTTGCCCTGCGAAGTAATC
>JBGAJE010000074.1:0-8439 GCA_044225085.1 Rickettsiales bacterium
GTGATTTCGCGGAGCGCGGGCAATGGTTCGATGCGATTTTTCGCTTCCGTATCGTGCTCTATCTGCAGCCGAACTATCCGCATGCGAGTTACAATCTGGGCTGCTGTTATTTTCGCATGGGCAAGCTACCGTTAGCGGCGGCCGCGCTTAAGCGCGCGTTGCAGCAAGATCCCACGAATCAAGATGCGATTTTCATGCTGGCGGCGATTGACCCCAGCGCAGTGCCGCCCACACAGCGGCCACATCACATGCCGAGTGTGATGGTGACGCAATTCTTCAGTAGCATTGCGGCGGATTACGATACGATCGAGCTGCAGAATCAATATAAAGGCGGCGTGGTGGTGGCTGAACAGGTGAAGCCATTTGTTGCTACTAGCGGGCTTAATGTAGTGGATTTGGGCTGTGGGACCGGTATTGCAGCGCGGCCATGGCGGGCGAGTGCAAGCAGCATGACGGGGGTTGATATGACCCCGGCGATGGTGGCGATCGCGAGTGATATCTCGAACGATACCACGCGGTTGTTCGATCGTGTGGTGCAGGCGGACATGTCGAATTTGCAGGATGCATTGCCGGCGGGAGCGGTGGATCTCGTGCTGGTGGTGAATGCGGTGCAGTTTGTTGGTGCGCTTGAAGGGGTGATGGCGAACATCGCGCGGTTGCTGAAAATGGGTGGTATCGCGGTGATCACGACAGAGCCGTTCCATGGCACGGGTGGTTTTGGCGTCAGCCCGCAAACGGGGCGATTTGGGCATCAGCCGGTTTATGTGAAACAGCAGGCCGAGGCGGTGGGGCTAGCGGTGGTGAAAGAAGTAGGCGTGTCGCTTTATGCGGGCAGCGATGTTGATTTAATGATTTTGCGTAAAGGGACTGCTTAATGGGTCAGGAAGATTATCATATTCATCCCGTCACACGCGGCCATGCGAAGGCGCTGGCTGAGTTGCATAAAGGTTGCTTCGCGAAGGGTTGGAGCCATCTCGAGTTCGAGAGCTTTTTCGAGCGGGCGGGCGTGTTTGCGGCGATTGCGTATCACAAGAATCATACGCCGGTTGGGTTTGTGCTGTGCTGGCTGATCGAGGATCAGTGCGATTTACTCTCGATGGGTGTGCTGCCGGATAACCGGCGCGACGGGGTGGGGCTGATGTTGCTCGATTACGCGATTGCCAATGCGGCGAGCTTGGGTGCGAAATACATGGTGCTGGAAGTGAACGCCAACAACACCGCGGGACAGACGCTGTATGAAGGCCAAGGCTTTGAAAAATTCAGCATCCGCAAGGATTATTACAGCAACGCCGATGGCACGCGCGCGGATGCGATTTGCATGCGAAAGCCCCTCGCTTAACCTCTCCCAAGGGAGAGGTCTAAATCGGCGTAGACGATTTAGGGTGAGGGCTCTCAGATATTTACTGGCCCTCACCCTGCTCGTAAGGACTCGCAGACCTCTCCCGATGGGAGAGGTAAAATTCTGGACTCTGCGCATCTGATTCTCTATAACCCGCCGCCTATGGCACTGATTGTACAGAAATTCGGCGGAACATCGGTCGCGGATATTGAGCGCATTAAGCGCGTCGCGACGTTGGTGAAGCGCGAGGTGGATGCGGGGCATCAGGTGATTGTGGTGGTCTCCGCCATGTCGGGCGTGACGAATCAGCTCGTGGATTATACCCTGCAGTGCAACGATTTGATGAGCGATGAAGCCCGCGCGAATGCGGACCATGTCGTTTCTTCGGGTGAGCAAATTACATCGGGATTGCTGGCGCTTTCGCTGCGTCACTCGGTGTAAAAGCGCGTGCATGGGCGGGGTGGCAAATTCCGCTGCATTCGGACGATATGTATTCCAAGGCGCGGATTGGTGAGATCAAAACCTCGGCCATTAGTGCTTCACTTAAAAAGGGTGAAGTGGCAGTGGTCGCGGGCTTCCAAGGCATCAGCCCTGAGGGGCGGATTACGACGCTTGGGCGCGGCGGGTCGGACACGTCGGCGGTCGCCATTGCTGCAGCATTTAAGGCGGAACGTTGCGATATTTATACGGATGTGGATGGGGTTTACACCTGCGATCCGCGGATTGTGACGAAGGCGCGTAAGCTTAAGAAAGTGAGCTACGAGGAAATGCTCGAGATGGCGTCGCTGGGCAGCAAAGTTTTGCAAACGCGCAGCGTTGAGCTGGCGATGAATTATAACGTGAAGGTGCAAGTGCTGTCGACGTTTGACGACACGCCGGCGGATCAGATTCCGGGCACTTTATTGGTTGGTGAGGAGGATATTGTGGAACAGCAACGAGTGACGGGACTGGCTTACAGCAAGGACGAAGCACGCATCACGATGGTGGCGGTGGAGAATAAACCGGGCGTCAGCGCGCGGATTTTTGGGCCGCTGGCCGAACGTGGGATCGTGGTCGATATGATCGTGCAGAACGTGACGGAGGATGAACAGTCGACCGATTTGACGTTTACCGTCAGCAAAGGCGATCTTGCGCGGGCGCTTGATACGGTGAAGACCGATAAAAACATGCCGAAGTATAAGAGCATTCATTCCGATGCAGCGGTGGCGAAAGTGTCAGTTGTCGGTGTTGGGATGCGCAGCCATGCGGGCGTGGCGGCCGAGATGTTCCGCACATTGGCGGAGAAGAATATCAATATCATCGTGATTTCGACGTCGGAGATTAAGACGTCGGTGTTGATTGATGAAAGCTACATCGAACTCGCGCTGCGGGCGTTGCATACGGTCTATGGGCTGGATGCAGTGGAAGAGAAGAAATAACGATAGCATAGCGGACCGACTGCGTCGTCGCATCCGCTTTTGTGAGCCATCACGTAGCGATGCTACGCTCAGTCTCCCAAAAGCGGCAAGTGCTCCTAGCATTCGGCCCACTCTGCTATCGTTTTGAAGTAAGGATAGAGTAGATGACATCGCTGCAAAAACTTTGGGGTCGGGGGCGTGAGCTTTTAGGTTGTGAATACGCCATCATGGGCGGGGCGATGAGCTGGGAGAGTGAGCGGCACCTTGTTGCGGCGCTTTCGAATGCTGGTGCGTTTGGTGTGATTGCTGCATCCTCCATGCCGCCGGAATTGCTGCAGCAAGAAATTGTTGCAACGCAGCAAATGACGCAAAAGCCATTTGGCGTGAATTTGATTTTGATGCATCCGCAGCTCGATCAATTGGTCGAGGTTTGTATTGCGAATAAGGTTACCCATGTGGTGCTCGCGGGTGGGATGCCCAAAGGGCCGACGATCAATCGCTTGAAAGAAGGCGGTGCAAAAGTCATTGGTTTTGCGCCCACTGCGGCCATTGGTAAAAAGCTGGTGCGGATGGGGATTGATGCGTTGGTGATCGAGGGAACCGAGGCGGGTGGCCATATTGGGCCGGTTTCGACTTCGGTGCTCGCGCAGGAGATTTTGCCAGTGATCAAGGATGTGCCGGTGTTTGTTGCGGGCGGTATTGGCCGCGGTGAGGCGATTGTTTCTTACCTCGAGATGGGGGCCTCCGGTGTGCAACTCGGCACAAGGTTTGTGTGCGCGAGTGAATCGATTGCGCATGCAAATTTCAAGAAGGCGTTTATCAATGCGAGTGCGCGGGAAGCTACGGCGAGTGTGCAATATCACCCGGATTTCCCGGTAATTCCGGTGCGGGCGATTGCGAATAAGGCGTCGGAGGAATTCACGCGGTTTCAGAAAGAGACGGTGGAGAAGGTTTTCTCTGGCCAGCAAAGCCGTGAAGAAGGGCAGCTGGCGATTGAGCATTTTTGGGCGGGCAGTTTGCGCCGGGCGGTGATCGAAGGTGATGTCGAGCGCGGTTCACTGATGGCGGGGCAGTCGGTCGGCATGGTGCAAGGGATTCAAACCACGCAAGAAATTATCGATGAGCTGATTGCTCAGGCGAATGCGTTTTTAACGGCGCATTAATTTTATCTTCATCGGATTGTCATAAACAAATGAGCTATGGCGCGGTAGTTTTTGGCCATGGAACCTTATAGCCAAAATCCATCATGTCGGTTGTTGCCTAAGCTAAAGGTGGTGGTTGCTCAGGATGCATCGTCAGTTGCGATGAGCCGGCGTTGGCAGGAGACGAGCGCTAGAAGTGGCGGAGTAGTAGATTACGAAGCACTGCTAAGGGTGCGCTCGACTCCAACGATGCCGCATCAAAATAGCCTGGTTTTTACTGCACTTCGCAAGCCGACGGCCACGGTGGGCCAGGATGGGGTTCTTTCTTCGACGGTCATTGAAGTGATCGAGCCGCATTATCTGCGGCAATTTGAGGTGCCTCATTTTATCAAGGGCCTCGAGAAATTAGGTGTTTCCTGCGATACGTCGGCGGATGTGGATGCGCTCACCGTGGGAGAGCTAAAAACCATGCTGCGCGCGCTTCCCCCGAAAAGACAGGCTGTTGCGGCGAAATAAATTGCTGCAATGCATTCAAATTTCTCAGGAAACAGGTTGACGTTATACGCCTAAGAACGCATGATGGATGCCATCGGCGCACGGAAAAAATCAAAAAAACGGGAATACCGTGCCAGGGAAGCAACCAAGCACAGGCGGCATTGTGGCAAGTATTATCCCTATGGATCCGGCGAATTCGGCGATTGCGTCGCCGATTGTTTTGCTGCGCCATGTGCGGGATATCATGCTCAAGGGTGCTGGGACGGCGCAGCAGCGGCTTGATGAGCTGGTGAAAGGCATCGCCGATATGCTGCATGCGGATGTGTGCTCGATTTATTTCGCACGGCCGGGGGATATTCTTGAACTTTATGCCAGTCATGGGTTGAAGCAAGCGTCTGTTCACGTCACACGTCTGCGCTTTGGCGAAGGGCTGGTGGGTGAGGTGGCGGCGACGGGGCTTGACCTCAATTTGGCGGAGGCGACGGCGCATCCGAAATTCGCGCATCGGCCCGAGACGGGGGAGGATTCCTATCACGCCTTTATCGGCGTGCCGTTACTGCATAGCCATAAGATTATCGGCGTGCTGGTGGTGCAGAGTAAAGTGGCGCGCGTCTATACGAACGACCTCGCGGAGATTTTGCACGCCGTGGCGATGGTGATTTCGGAACTCGCGATCGGAAGTAGGATTGTTGACCTGTTCGATATTGGCGGCGGCGAACATCCGATGCTGCAGTCGCAGCAAGTATCGGGTCAGACGATGGCAGGCGGGATTGCGAAAGCACCGATTGTGCTACACCGGCCGAAAGTGGATATTTCTGAGCTGGTCGCCGAGTCGCCGGAAGAGGAAGAAATTCGGCTGCATGGGGCACTGCTTTCGTTGCAGCAATCGGTCGATGCGTTGATTAGTGAATCGGGGCTCGAAGAGGGTTCAGCGCATCGGGATATTCTCGAAAGCTATCGCTTATTCAGTCAGGATCGCGGGTGGATCGACCGTATTACGGAGGCCATTCATACCGGGCTGACGGCCGAGGCGGCGGTGCGCAAAGTGCAGGAAGAAATGCATGCACGCCTTAGCCAAATCACCAGCGCGTATATTCAAGAGCGGGTGCATGATCTTGAGGATCTCTCTGAGCGGTTGCTTTATCACTTGCAAGGCATGGAGCCGACGGCGGCGCTGGGGGAATTGCCAGATGCGTTTATTCTGGTTGCGAACTCGTTGGGGCCGGCGGAGTTGCTGGAATATGACGCGAAGCGGCTCAAAGGAATCATTCTCGCCGAAGGCTCGCCGACGAGTCATGTCGCCATCATCGCGCGGATGATGGATGTGCCGATGGTCGGGCGGGTCGAGCATATTCTCGGCATTGTTTCGCCCGGCGATTTGGCGATTGTACAGGGCGATCAGGGTTTGATTTATATTCGGCCGCCGGAGGATATCGAGGCGGCGGCGGATGCCGAAATCGCGAGCCGGGCGGCGCAGGTCGCGGCCTATGCGGCAACGCGGGATCTCATTCCCGAAACGAGAGATGGTGATCGGATTTCGCTGAACCTTAATCTCGGGTTGTTTGTGCATGCGGATCATCTCGCCGCGGCGGATGTGGATGGGGTTGGGCTATTCCGCACCGAGCTGCCGTATATGGCGAGCCGTGAATTGCCGTCGGTCGAGGATCAGCAACGGATTTATCGTGATGCGCTGGAGAAGGCGCGCGGCAAGCCAGTGATTTTCCGCTCGTTTGATATTGGCGGCGATAAGCAAGTGCCGTATATTCAAAGCGGCGATGAAGAGAACCCGGCGATGGGCTGGCGCGCCACGCGCATCGGGCTCGACCGACCGGTGATTTTGCGCCAACAGTTGCGGGCATTGGTGCGAGCGGCGGCGGGAGAGCGGCTCTATATCATGTTCCCATTCATTGCCGAGATTGCTGAATATGACGCGATGAAGGCGTTGCTCAACAAGGAACTCGGGCGGGCGCGGGATGAGGGAATTACGCCGCCGACGCAGGTAAAAGTCGGTACGATGCTCGAGATTCCGTCGCTGCTATTCCAGCTGCCGGAGCTGATGAGCCGGGTGGATTTTGTATCAATCGGCAGTAACGATTTATTTCAATTTTTGTTCGCGAGTGACCGTGGCTCCGCACGGGTGAGCGGCCGGTATGATACGCTGAACCCGGCGGTGATGCGGGTCGTCAAATCCATTGTGGCGGCGGCGAATGAATATAAGGTGCCGCTTGGTTTCTGCGGTGATATGGCAACCCGCCCACTCGATGCAATGGCGCTAATTGCTTGTGGGATCCGTTCGCTTTCCATGCCGCCGGCGGCCATTGGGCCGGTGAAGGCGATGGTACGCAGCCTCCAGGTGCGTGATTTGGCGCTGTATCTTGATTATGTGTGTGCCGAGCCGCTGCATTCCGTACGACAACATTTGGAGCGGTTTGCGCGCGATCATGGGGTCGAAATCGTTTAGTTTGCGCGTAATAGTTGCACTCTGCGTGCGGTTTTACTAGACAATCCCCCATGAGTCCGTCCCAAAAGCCGTTACGTATTCCTGAGACGATGACGCCGGTTGATATCGGCGCCTATATGGTGGGGCTACGCGAGCATTTTAAACTCTCGCTGCAGGACGTGTCGGAGCGGTTGCATATTCGTGTGCGCTATGTGCAAGCGATTGAGCAAGGGCAGACGGAGCAGTTGCCAGGGCCAGTTTATGCGCGGGGCTATATTCATACCTATGCTGAGTTTTTAGGGCTTGATGCGGATCAGGTGGCGGCGCAATGGTTTGCTTCACCGCAAGCATCGGCCGCGACAGCACCGGCGGCGGCTACATTGGCACCGCCGACGCCTCAGCCTCGACTGAAGCCGGTCGGGCGCTCTGCTGGGCGCCACTGGCGAGGGTTGGGGGTTGCTGGCGTTGCCGCAGTGGCAGTGTTGCTGTTGGTGAGCCAGATGTTCGGCGGAGAAAAAGAGGCAGTACCGGAAGCGCCGACGGTGGCGCCTGTGCCAGAAGATTTGCTCGCGAGCGTGCGCAATCTTGTTATGCCGACGCCACAAAATATTGACTGTTTGATGAATACGCAGTGGCTCACTTGTTTTTACGCCGATAATGTTACGCGGGCGATGACGAATGCAGAGCATGTCGATCAGGTGCTGCTGGTGGGCGATATGGATTTGAGTCAGGCGACGATTGCTGTCGAACAACCGAAGCCGGAGGAAGAAGCGGCGGAGGAAGAAAAATCGGAAGATAAAACGGCCAACAAAGAAGAGAAAGAAACGAAGAAGGCTGACAAGAGCGACAAAGCGGTCGATGTAAAAGAAGAGAAAAAAGAAACGGCCAAAGAAGATAAGAAAGAGCCCGTCAAAGAAGACAAAAAGACCGATAAGCCCGCCGAGAAGAAAGAAGATAAAAAGCCCGACGAAAAACATGACTAATCGTCGTACAGCGTATGCCACCCATATCGGCCCAGTCGCCATCGGTGGTGGCGCGCCCATCGTGGTGCAATCGATGACGAATACCGATACGGCGGATGTGGCGGGGACGATTGCGCAGGTAAAAGCGCTCGCCGATGCGGGCTCGGAATTGGTGCGCATCACGGTGAATAATGAAGCAGCGGCGCGTGCCGTTCCCGCGATTCGCAGTGGGTTGGATGCGTTGGGTTGTGCGGTGCCGCTTGTCGGCGATTTCCATTACAACGGTCATCGATTGCTCAGCGCGTTTGATGAGATGGCCGAGGCGCTCGCCAAATATCGTATTAACCCTGGCAATGTCGGCTTTGGTGAAAAGCAGGATCAGCAATTTTCGCAGATGGTGGAGATTGCGGTTGCGAAAAACAAACCGATTCGCATCGGGGTTAATTGGGGATCGATGGACCAGGCATTGCTCGCCAAGCTGATGGACGCGAATGCTGCGCAACATGAGCCCAAATCCGCCGATGATGTAGCGCGCGAAGCGCTGGTCGTTTCGGCGCTACAAAGTGCAGCACGGGCTGAGGCGCTGGGGATGGCAAAAGAGCGGATTATTCTCTCGGCCAAAGTCAGTCGTGTGCAGGATTTGATTGCGGTCTATCGTGCGCTT
>JBGAJE010000075.1:0-8138 GCA_044225085.1 Rickettsiales bacterium
GTTTTTGCATGCACATTATCCATCAGCTCTTTTTTGCTACTGTCAGGAAGGCTTCCCTCCTTATAGAGCCGCCGCTTTTTCATGGTGCCAAAACTATCCGTCGTGCCACAGCTATCAGGGAATTTCCCATTATCGCCTTCCAACACTTCGACATAGCATTCAGCGCTAGTCACAGCCGACCCATCCGGCTTTGTGCCCTTCCGGCTACCGCAATTACTGTCATTGCTCACGCTCGTCACCACGCCCACTTTCGCAAGGCCTTTATCCGTGTCATCGGTGGGAAGCATAATAATATCGCCCACTTGCGCATTATCGAGCCCCGTCTGTGTGCTGCCGCCCCCACCAAAATTCGGGAACTGACTATCGCCGGATGCCGCCATATACCCGCGCCAACCTAGCGGCACCCCTTGCGCCATGGTCTGCACCGCATAATGCATGCTATCATCCGAAGGCGGGCTACCCGCATCCTGATACTCTTTCAGTGTCATGTAGCTACATGGCGATGTATCAGACGCTGACGCCGGGCATTTGCTGACAAGCACCTGCGGCCACTGCCCACCAGCCGTTTGCAGCGCCAAGTTTTCGCTACTGCCGGATTTAAACACCTTCTCGTAACGCCCAAGGCAGCTGATATTCGCCTGGCGCAAGGTGTTCGCTTGATAAAGCTTCAGTTCCGTCCAACTCGTCACCGGGTCAGGCAGGTCGATCGAACCAAGCCCACTTGGCAAGCTGACGCTTCCACCACCACCCCAACCACCATAGAGGCACCGCTGATCCGGCTGTTTCGTCACCGCATCCGAGCCATCCGCACCCGGAGCCGATTCACGACCCACGCCGACGATTGCGGTGTACTGCCCTGCAACATCCAACGGCGGCTGGTCTTCCCCATCCGAGCTATTGCTTTTTTGAATCGACGTTCCCGTGTCCCACAAGCGTGGGTAGGGCATATGGTCATCGAAATATTCCTTGAACGTCAGCCCCTCCGGCACGCCCCCACGCAACACCATATTCTTGTGTTCCGTATCCTTCTCATCATCCGGATTATGATAGCGCATTTTGAGCTTATTAATGTTCGTGTACGGCTTGCGCAAATCTTTGCAGAGCTTGTCGATATCGTCTTTGCTATCGCGCGGCATTCTTTCTGCTTCGCATGTCGCTTTAAAGTCGAACGCATTCAGTGCCCCTGGCAACTCGCCATTAATATCGAGATCAGTCCCATCCCAATGCGTGCTGCACGGCGGTTCCTGGCCACGCGCCAAGTCTCCATCTAAACCAAAACACTCCCAGCACGCCTTCGATTGTGCATAGATGCCTGTCTCATCGACACGGGTAATGTGATAGCAGTAAGAGTTATTCATGACCTCAAGCAGCGGCGTATCTTCTGGATAAGGGTTCTCCTCATGCCGACAGCGATCATTATAATCAATGCGCCGCATGATGCCCTCATCAAATCGCTCGCGACGGAATTCAAGCACATCCACTTTTACCTGGAGGGACTTTTTTTCCGCTTCCGTCGCGCCGCTGCCACTTTCCGCATCCCGAATGCCGGCGCAATAGACCGAATTATCAACGTTACCAGATTCCGTGTAGCTACCCGTTTTCGGGGAATAATAATCCCGCTCGTTATATTGGAAATCCCAGCGCGGCGTGAAAGGATGGCTTGGATCGACAATCTCTTCATACTGCACCGCAGAGATATCCGAGATCTTCAGGCTCGATGCTTCTCCAGCCGGTGTAATCCCGCTAGAAATATGCACCCCGCTTGGCAGTTTTGGCTCTTTTTCAGCCTTCGTTTCCGTGCCGCCACCATTCAGTAATTTTGACCAGGCCATATTCACATAATGCCCGGCATCATATTCATCATCCGTTTCCGCATAAGTGCGCAGGGGCTGACACTCCGTCGCAAGCGAGGTGCGCGCCGTCGGTTTCGCCGGGTCTTCCATCGATAGCAAACGGCTATTTTCCTTCTGGAACGGATACACCGACGCCTGTAAAATATATTGGTTCGCACAGTTATCGAGCTGCAGCCGCACAAGCTTCGCTTGCTCAGCCGGATCATCCGGCGGGTCGACATCGATCTGCATTTTGCAGCGTGCCAAACTTTTTTGGGTGCTGGTATCGGTGCCGGTAATATCCTTATTCACCCCACCGCCGAACATGCCGCTATACTGATCTCCTGGCGTTCCCCGATAAAGCGAGCCATTGTAAGGCAGCTTCTTGTTCGTCGGATCACGCAAGAAGGCGTAAAGATAGGGCGAAAAATCCGCGATGAAGGACTTCTTCGGCGTCGAAAGCATCGGCATCGGCTTCGCCGGGCAGCTCGGTCGCGTGCCAAGCGTGTTGCTGCCACCGGACTTATCGCAGCTCACCACCGTGTTATAATACGTCATATCACAACTAAGCCGGGCAGTATCCCCAGCCACTTCCCCCGTCGGGGCATCGCACACCTGGGCATAACTTGCCGTAGCGAAGCAGATCGCGGTGATAAATCCGCACACATTTTTGAAGTTAAAAAACACGAATTGCGGCACCCACCCTATTGTTTTTGCGATTGCTATTTACATTAGCATATTGACGGTTAAGCTGCATTAGAAATCCTACAATTTTATCTATCTGCAGGGTACATGGACGAACATAAGCAAGTCGCCGAGATGATCCGCCGCGAGACGTACTTCAAAGAAGCGCGTGCCTGGTACCAAACCATCTATATCGGCCCCATCCCCGAACGCACATTTTTCCTGATAATTGCGCTGCTTTCAGGCTTTATTGCCATCACGGCCATACTGGCGTTGATTGATTTTATGCCCCTAACCAGCCGTCCCCGCATTCTCGTCTCCAACGACCGGCTGGAGGAGGCAATCCCCAGCGCCGACCGCATTCGGCCAAAAGGTGGCTCAGTCAACGGCTCCCTTATGCGATTTTTTGTCATCAACTAAGTGGCCCGGCGTGAAAGCTACGATGCCGAGGATTATCAGCTCAATTACAACTTTATCCACGCCCATTCGAATGAATCGACCTATGCTGAATACGCCACCATCTATGGCAGCACTAATCCGCAAAGCCCCGCTGCGATTTTAGGCGACATCGGCAAACGCAATGTCAGCATCACTTCCGCCAAGATTGATGATACAGTCACCCCCCATACCGCGACCGTCACTTTCGAGACGGAACTTGAAGGTGTCCCCACCGAAAATAAAACACGGTGGACGGCGACCCTCCAGTTTTACTATAGTGACCTCGCTATTACACAAACCAAAGATCCCCAAACGGGTGAAATGGTCGATACGATGCAAGATCCTCAGTTCCAGGTAGTCAGTTATGCGCTTAGCCAAGCCCCTTAATCTTCTCGGTCTGCTGATGTTCTTTATCGCGGCGCCGGCGCTCGCTCTGCAATCGCCCCGCGCGATCGCGACCGACAGCCGCATCCGCACCGTGCGCTATAGCCCCAATGAGGTTTATCAATTCATCGGCCATTACAACTATCAATCCGCCATCGAATTCAGTGAAGACGAAAAAATCCAAACCGTCTCCATCGGTGACTCTGTCGCTTGGATGGTGAATCCCTCCGGCAACCGGCTTTTCCTCAAGCCAATTGACCAAAACGCCCTGACGAACATGACCGTCATCACCGATAAACATTCCTACCTCTTCGAATTGCATGCCGAAGAAACCAAGGACATCCGTGACAAAGAAATGATTTTCGTGCTCCGTTTCATCTACCCGCAGAATGACGGCGGAGACATTGACTTCACGCAATTCGAGCCTTTCCCGGATATCGAAAAGAACCCTGAAAAATACAATTTCCGCTATTCCGTTCGCGGTTCAAGCGTCATCGAGCCTATTCGTATCTTCGACGATGGCCAGTTCACTTATTTCGAATTCCGGGACGTGAATGGTGAAATTCCAGCCTTCTTCCGGGTTGATTCGGTCGGGAGTGAAGAACTCATCAACTTCCGTAAACGCGGAAATTACATTGTGGTTGAGAAGGTTACCTCGCGCTTCACCCTTCGTCGTGGACCAGATATCCTCTGCGTTTATAACGAAAAAATGCCGATGGTGTCAGTGCCGGAGCCTGAGAGAAACATCATGGATCGCATCCGTGATTCTTCGCCAATCTAGGCCCAGGGCGGGTTGACGCGAGCCTGAATCTTCATTACATCAACCGCCAATCAACGCAAAACGGGTGCATCATCATGTTTTCAAAACGCGTCACCATCGAGCAAGTGGAAGAGGGGAACGACCTCGCCCCTAAATTCGACCGCGATGGCCTCATTGCCTGCGTCACTACCAGCGCCAACACCGGCGAAGTGCTCATGCTCGGCTATATGAACGAAGAAGCCCTCACCAAAACCATCGAAACTGGTGAAGCGCACTATTACAGCCGTTCCCGCAAAGTCCTTTGGCATAAAGGCGCCACCTCAGGCCTGGTGCAAAAAGTCAGAGAAATGCGCATCGATGATGATCAAGATGCCGTTTGGATCAGTGTCGAAATCCCCGGCGATGCTAGCTGCCACGTCGGCTACCGCTCTTGCTTTTACCGCGCTGTTCCCCTCGGCAAGTCTGCCGATGTGGCCCTAGAATTCCGCGAAGACAAAAAAGTCTTCGACCCGAAAAAAGTTTATGGCGACGCGCCGAATCCGACGATTCTTTAGCAAAACACCAAGTCCTTCATTCAAACGCGCTAGCTAGCTTTACGCTTCTTGGGCGCGGCAGCCGCAGCCGGCTTGCGTGGGGCAGGGGCTTTTTTCACTTTTAATTGTTTGCGCAGCGTATCGCCGACTTCGGCAAGCAATGGCTCCCATTGATTTGTTGCCGCTTGGCGGAAATAGCGCATCGTGGGGTACCACCGCTCCACCAACGTGCCTTTGAGCCAACGCCATTCAGTGTAATGCCCAAGCAAAACCCAAACCGGCTTATGCATGGCCCCAGCTACGTGCGCATTTGCAGTATCAACACTTATCAGCAAATCGCAAGCGTCGATCGCCGCTGCTACATCACTAAAATTCGGCGTCCCTGACAGACCGTCAATCAGTAACCCTTCTTCAATCCATTGCTTCATAGCCGCAGTTTTTGGACCTGCATAAATGAGGACAAATTGAATATCTTTGCTGATATCGAGTAGGGGGCGGATCTGCTCATCCGGAATAGAGCGCAAATAATCATAAGGGTTTTCCGTATCTCCAATCCAAGTAATCCCCACCGTATATTTGTCGCTGAAGCGTTTACGCTTATAGGGTGTCTCCAAATAGGGCTCATAAGCAGGCGGAATCGTATCCGGCGTCGTTCCCTCAAACAGCGGCATCGACATAAGCGAGATATGGTAGTCATGCGGCGGCACTTGCGAATAGTCCGTATACACATTCCGAATCCAAGGCAGGCTACGAATCAACTCCGATGAATGCGGCGGAATTAGCATATCCACCGTCGCACCGCGCTCCTTGAGATGGCGGCAATAGCGGGCGAAGTTAAAATAATCGCCGTAGCCTTGCTCGCAAAACGCCATCACCAGCTTGCCCTTGAGCGAAGCTTTCCCATCCCATTTCGGCGAACGTACATTGGCAGAGGTGCGGCCATAGCGCTCTCGCAAATGCGTGGCTTCCCAGCGATTTTCATAATCGCGCCAGCCTTCTTCCCACTTGCCCTCAAGCAAGTTCAAAAATCCCCGTGCATATAGCGTATCGGAAAGGTTGGGTGAGATCTTATCGACATCATCCAGCACAGCGAGTGCCGCCTTATTGTTATTCCCCATCTGGTAAATATGCACGAGATGGAAACGATTCGCGATATTTTCCGGTTCGAGTGCAATGGCCTTTTTGCAATGTTCCTTCGCAATATCGAGCTGGAATAATTTTTCATGCGCGTAAGCAATATTCCGATGCATCGTGGCCTGCTGCGCTGGGCTCGTGGCGCATGCCAGCGCCTCTTTGAAATAAGTAATCGCGCGGCGGTATAGTTTTTGCTGCTCACAACATTTGCCAAGCCCATTCAAGCTTTCAACCGTCGGTCCACTGAGATGCAGTGCCTGACGGAAATAGGTCTTCGCTTTATTGTATTTTTTCAGCTCATACTGCGCGCCCGCCATCCAAATCGCGAGCTCGCCCGACGGTTCCATCGTCCACGCTGCCGCGAAATAGGCAATGGCCTCTGCCTGCCGCCCCTGACGCAACACACACACGCCGATATTTTTAAATAGCGCCGGAGTGCACGGCCCAATCGTCAACGCCCGCAAAAATGCCTTTTGTGCCTCAGGCATAGCGTTACAATTAAACAAGCACTGCCCATAGTCCATGAAGCAAGATTGATTGTCCGTCAGCAAAGTGACTGCGTGCTCAAGCAATGGTCGTGCTTTATACGGCTCATTTTGACGCAAATAAGCTCGCGCCTCGATATGCTCGCGCATCGCCTGACTCATGGGGCTCTCGTCAAACCGGCCCCTTTCTTTTTGTACAAGCAAAAGGGCTTTATCGACCTCATTCATGGCCAACAGCGTCATGCCCTCGATATAAGCAAGCTCCGGCCCCCGTGCATGCGGGCGGAGGATAGTGATCATCCGCATCGCCTCGTCGAACTGATTTTGGTTATAGGCAAGCAGTACATGTTCGATGGTCATGCGTTGCATCGGTATCGGTGCGTTCATGAAGCGGGCTCCCCTAACTTAGTACTAGCTGGAGGTTACCGATAAAATTTCCGCGATGCATAGATTTTTTCTGCATGCACCCACACAAAAAAATGGGCCATTCTAGCGAATGACCCAGTGAGGATGGTGTGTTCCGGTGCTGGCGGGGCCAGCGAATCTATTTACTTGCCGAATGCTTTTTTTGTCTTAGGTGGCAACAAAGCCATGTTGTTTTGCATTCTTAAGGTTAAAAACCATTACCGACTGAATCGCGTCGCTATAAGTAGCCGAGCGGTTCTTCTCACCCGTATAGAGATTCACGATCTCCGCCGGGTTCATCTTGTAACGATTTTTAAGAAAAAGTACTTGCTCCTCAGCCATCGATTGAATCGTTGCGTTCACTTCGCGTTGTTGTTTAGTCAAAGTCACCTCCTGTATGTGCATCGCCTATCCGTGGCGCTCGGCCTAAAATAAGCAATCCCTATGCCAAAACCTGAAGTGTTTGCCCTAAGTTATTGTTTTTATTAAATTCAACTAAATCAAGCTACCATAGGCAGCAGGGCATTTCAAGCACAATATGGGCAATAATTACCCATATTACACAAAAATGAGAACCCTCCAGGTAGAAATGCCCCCATGGTTGGTCACCAGCTAGTCATCTATAAAGATACATGAAAAATAGGGGGAGGGGCCTTAGTCCTGCATTTCAGGGTCAGCGTCGATATACGGATAAATCTCATCCTCTGAAATCTTCCGCGCGCCCTTTTCAATTGCCGCAATATGATAAAGCCCATCACCCTCATTCGCCAGCGGAAGAATGGAGTTGCCGATAATCAACCCATCCGAAGGCGAGAGAATCGCATATTCATAATCACCAAACGGATTGGTGATGAACCCGAGCTTATCGCCCCGCGCCACTAGCTCACCAATCTTTTTGCGCGTAATAAAAATTCCGCTGATGGGCGCACGCACCCATTGGCTGGATTTGGCAATGAAGGGGGGCGGTAGTCGCACATTACCCTTCGCCGCCGGCAGCATGCCAATCGCCCGCATCACGTTCAAAATCCCTTCGACCCCAAGCAAACTTGCACGATGGTCGAACCGCAGCGCCGTGCCTGCCTCGTAAAGCAACATGGGAATATTCGCATCATCCACCATTTCCCGCAGCGACCCGTCGCGCGGCGAAGCATTCAGCACCACCGGAGCCCCAAACGCCTTTGCGAGCGTAAGGTTCGCCGGCCGCGAAAAATCCGCACGAATCTGCGGCAAGTTTCGGCGATGAATCGCCCCCGTATGCAAATCAATCCCATGCGTCGCTTTACCGACAATCTCAGTCCGAAAAATATATGCAATCTGGCTGGCGAGCGAGCCTTGCTCCGCCCCGGGGAACGAACGGTTCAAATCTCGCCGATCCGGCAAATAGCGTGACTTATCGTTGAAGCCGAACACATTCACGATCGGAATCGCAATCAGCGTCCCCTTGATTGACTTCATCGCCCGATGCTTCAAAAGACGACGGACG
>JBGAJE010000076.1:0-8104 GCA_044225085.1 Rickettsiales bacterium
CATGGCCGAGGGCGATCTTGGCCATAAATTCAGCATCACCCCCGCGGAATGCAAAGCCCTGCTCGAGAAAACGCGCTTCGCAATCTCGACGGAAGAAACCCGCTACTACCTCAACGGCGTCTACCTCCATGCCGCCAACAACCAAGGCGCGCCTGTGCTACGTGCCGTCGCGACCGATGGCCACCGTTTAGCGCGGATGGAAGTGGGCTTGCCCGAAGGCGCGGAAAATATCCCCGGCGTCATCATCCCCCGTAAAACCATCAACGAGCTCTACAAACTCGTCGAAAACGGGGGTGATAAAGTGGAAATCTCGATGTCGGAAAGCAAAATCCGCTTCGCTATGGGCAACGCCGTGCTCGTCAGCAAACTGATCGACGGCACCTTCCCGGATTACGAGCGCGTAATCCCAACCGGCAACGACAAGGTGATGGAAGTCAGCGGCAAGGAATTCTCCAACGCGGTGGACCGCGTCTCCGTCATCACCAGCGAAAAATCGCGCGGCATCAAAGTCTCGCTCTCGGGCAGCAAAATCACACTGTCGGCCAGCTCCGCCGAGCAAGGCACGGCAAACGAGGAACTCGCAGTTTCCTATGGTGCCGACCCTGTCGAGATCGGCTTCAACTCGCGTTATTTACTGGATATGATGGCGCAAGTCGAAGGCGATATCGCTCAGTTCGTCTTCGCCGACGCCAATTCACCCACTATCGTCCGTGACCCGGCCGATGTCGGCGCCCTCTACGTCATCATGCCAATGCGGGTGTGATTGAGTCGCGCCTAATTCCTACGATTAGCTATAGGGCGCGTATTCAGCTTTGTTGGACTCTGGCCGCATAAGTGGCGCGCGATGCCCATTACCGTTATGTCCATTATGCTTGTGCCCATTCACCGGCGAGCGCGCTTGCACATGCTGAATCTCGGAAGGCTTGCCAAGCCCGAACGTATAGTTTGCTTCTTGCCGAATATCGCTATTTAAAAACGTCCAGCATTCGCCAGTTTCATGTAGAAATGTCACCCACTGCAAATCCCATTGCGGACCGTAATCGATCATGGCCACAGCCCACGCTTTGCCCTTCGGCGTTTCAAGCGGTAAGGGCGGGCTAAGTTGCATCAGCATAAAAATCCTCGAGTCGCAGAAAAAGAACTGCCGGCACGCGGGGTTGGGGGATGGCGTGCCGGCAGATGGGTGGTTCTAACTAGTCGTGATCTTTATTGCCCGAACCCGGAGGGGTGAGGATCGGCGCTTTGCCGTCTTCGAGCCGTCCTTCGTTGCGCTCAGCACGACCTTCCGCCGCTTTCCATTGCGATTTCGGGTCTTTTTTATGCTCATTGAGCTCTTCTTTGACGTAGCCCGCAGCTTCTTTCAAATGTCCTTTAATAGTCATAATCATCTCCTTTGGTTAGTAAACTTTAGTGACTTCAGCCTACGGACAGCGGGTTCAAAATACGATGCGAAGGGCAGGGCCGAGAGGTAAAGATCACATCAGTGCGCTACCGTACATAACATCAAAAAACACTGGCCGCGCCTGCCTTTGCCCGGTAGTTTCATCCACATGACTGACGCGCCGCATGCCATCACCAAGCTTACCCTCGAGAATTTCCGCAATTATCGCTCCCTTCAGCTGAATGTGCCGCCGCGCCCAGTTGTTTTGCGCGGCCATAACGGGGCAGGGAAGACGAATATCCTCGAGGCCATTTCACTCCTCGCGCCAGGGCGCGGGTTTCGCCATGCAAAACTATCGGCGATGGATGCCATCGGCGCGGGCGGTGCACCCTGGGTTGTCGCCGCGCAACTCACCACGCGCGGCGAGGAAAACCATATCGGCACCGGGCGGGATGCCGAGGCATCAACCGAAAAACGCCTCATCAAAATTAACGTCTTCGTCGAAGGCGGCAGTGCCCGCCGCAAATTACTCGACCGCATCGTCTACGGCTTCGAGCCCGAACATGCCGCCCGCGTTAATGCCTATGAAACCGCCACCCGCGAACGCAATCGTTTGCTGATCGACCGCGCACTAAACGACCCTTACTGGCTCAGCGTCCTCGAGCAACAAATGGCCGAGCACGCCGTCGCCATCACCCTCGCGCGGCTCGAGCTGCTCTCCCGTTTGCAGGATGAGTTATTGGTCGAATCCTCCGCCTTCCCCCGCGCGCTGCTATCGCTCGAGGGCACGCTCGAAACATGGCTTGCCCAAGGCCAATCGGCGCTCGAGGTCGAAGCCAGCTTCGCCGAGCGCCTGCGTGAGCTGCGCGGGCCGGATGGCGCTTCCGGCCGCACGAGCGAAGGCGCGCATCGTAGCCAATTCACCGTCATCCACCGCGAAAAATCGATGCCGGTCGAACATTGCTCCACCGGCGAGCAAAAGGCACTGCTGCTCTCCATCATCCTCGCCGCCGCCCGCGCCCGTGCCGCCTGGTGCGGCCTCCCGCCCATCCTGCTTTTGGATGAGGTAATTGCCCATTTGGATGTGGATAAGCGGGTCTCGCTTTTTGACCTCATTAGGCAGGGCGCGATACAAGCATGGATGACCGGCACGGACGCCGCAGATTTCCAAGGGCTTCAGGGCTTTGCCACCACCCTCGAAATTGCTGGCGGAACGGTGCAGGTTGAAGTAGAAAATCGGTAGGAACTTAAGGCACCCCAATGACCGCGCAAAAAGCAGAAAAAAGTGAAGCAGAAATGAACGAACATAATATCACGGGTTCGCCCGCCAACAGCGCTGAATACGGCGCGGATTCGATTAAAGTTTTGAAGGGCCTCGAGGCCGTGCGCAAGCGTCCCGGCATGTATATCGGCGACACCGACGATGGTTCGGGCCTGCACCACATGGTGTATGAGGTGCTCGACAACGCGATCGACGAATCGCTCGCCGGCCATTGCGATAAAGTCTATGTCGCGATCAACGAAGACGGCTCCGTCACCGTGGAAGATAACGGCCGCGGCATCCCGGTCGATATGCATAAAACCGAAGGCCGTTCCGCGGCTGAAGTGATCATGACCGAGCTGCACGCCGGCGGTAAGTTCGACCAAAACTCCTACAAAGTTTCCGGCGGTCTGCACGGGGTAGGGGTCTCGGTGGTAAACGCACTGTCCGAATGGCTAGAACTCACCATCTGGCGCGACGGCAAAGAACACCGCATGCGCTTCGAGCATGGCGTACCCACCGCGCCACTCAAGGTCACCGGCGAGGCAAAAGGCAAAAAAGGCACGCAAGTCACCTTCTTCCCCTCCGCCCAAACCTTCTCGCAAATCGTGTTTGATTACGCGACGCTCGAGCACCGCATCCGCGAGTTGGCGTTCCTCAATTCCGGCGTGCGCATTATCCTCGCCGATAAGCGTGGGGAGGAACCCAAAGAGCAAGAATTCTACTATGAAGGCGGCACCGAAGCTTACGTGCAATACCTCGATCGCTCCAAAACCGCATTACACCCCACCATCATGATGGCCGGCGAGAAAAATGGCATCACGGTTGAAGTCGCAATGCAGTGGAACGATTCCTACCACGAAAACACGCTCACCTTCACCAACAACATCCGCCAGCGCGACGGTGGCACACACCTCATGGGCTACCGCGCCGCGCTCACCCGCTGCATCAACAACTACGCGACCGAATCCGGCATCGCGAAAAAGGAAAAGGTCGATCTCAACGGCGACGACGCCCGCGAAGGCCTCACGGTCATCATCTCGGTGAAGGTGCCAGACCCAAAATTCAGCTCGCAAACGAAAGATAAGCTCGTCTCGTCTGAAGTCCGCCCCGTCGTCGAGTCCATCGTCGGCGACAAGCTCGGCCAGTGGTTCGAGGAGCACCCGCAAGAAGCGCGCATGGTCATCGGCAAAATCGTCGAAGCCGCCGCCGCGCGCGAAGCCGCCCGCAAAGCCCGCGAACTCACCCGCCGCAAAGGCGCGCTGGATATCGCAAGCCTCCCCGGCAAACTGGCCGATTGCCAGGAGCGTGACCCCGCACTCTCCGAACTTTTCATCGTTGAGGGTGACTCCGCCGGCGGTTCCGCCAAGCAAGGCCGCGATCGGAAATATCAGGCGATTCTGCCCCTCAAAGGGAAAATCCTGAACGTCGAGCGCGCGCGGTTCGATCGCATGTTGTCGAGCCAAGAAGTCGGCACGCTCATCACCGCCATCGGCACCGGCATCGGGCGCGACGAGTTCAATGTCGACAAAGCACGCTACCACAAAATCATCATCATGACCGATGCGGACGTGGACGGCTCGCACATCCGCACGCTGCTGCTGACCTTCTTCTACCGCCAAATGCCGCAGCTGATCGAGAAGGGCTACCTCTACATCGCCCAGCCGCCGCTCTACAAAGTCAAGCGTGGCCAGGCTGAAACCTACCTCAAAAACGCCGACGCGCTGGAGGAATACCTCAAATCCGTCGCGCTTGATGAGGCGGAACTGCACCTCGCCAGCGGCACGATCAAAGGCGAGGCGCTGGCCAAAAAAGTCAACGATACCGCCAAAATGGTGGAACTCATGCAACCACTCGCCCGCCGCGTGCCGATGGCGATGGTGGAAGCAGCAGCGCTATCGAACCTCTTCGGCGGCGGTGCTGTCCCAGGGTTTGAAAAACTGCTCAACACCCTTTCCCCGGGCGCAACGCCGTGGAAAGCTGAGAAAACCGAAGCTGGCATCACCGTCACCCGCACCGTGCGTAGCGTGGTCGAGCATATCCTGCTCGACGCCAAATGGCTCACCAGCCGCGAAGGCAAGGAACTCGCCTCTGTCCATAACACCCTGAAAGACGACTACGCAAAACCCGCCAAGCTCGTGCGCAAAGGCGTCGAAACCAGCATCAACACGCCGGGCGAGCTCTACAAAACCGTCATGGATATCGGCCGTAAAGGCCTCACCAGCCAGCGCTTCAAAGGCCTCGGCGAGATGAACCCCGAGCAGCTCTGGGAAACTACGCTTGACCCGCAAGTGCGCACCCTACTGCAAGTCACGGTGAACGACGCGGCCGACGCCGACGAAGCCTTCAGCACGCTGATGGGCGACATCGTCGAACCCCGCCGGGACTTCATCCAAAGCAATGCGTTGAAGGTGGTGAATCTGGATGTTTAGTTGCGGGCGGCTGCCTCTTTCAACCCCACGCCTGGCGACAGTTGTGAGGCTTTTGCCGCTATAAAGGCATCATCGCCTTTTATTACTTCGATTGCAGGATCTAGATAAGCACCGCGATTGTGTAACATAATCATCTTTCGGCCATCTGGGAGATCAAAGCATTGACCCATGCCATTGCCGAGATTTACTGCAATACTTTCTATTTGTTCTAATTGTTCCGTGCTTTTTGCAGGATCTTTGCTGAGTGTCATTACGAGATAAGTGCGCCAAGAGGTCATACCTACCGAGTCTCCTCGCTGAATAGAGAAGTCCACATCGGGTACTTTGAATGCGTAATAATCTCGTAGTAATTGAAGCTTTACGTGTAGCTCCATAGTGAGACCTATTCTACGTGTTTGTGCAGGCAACAATTCATCGGTATTCAAACCTTGACCTACTGCCTGTTGGCGTTGTTTTAGGACTGCTTCGAGACGACTCAGAACCTTATCAAACAAGGGCAATCTTATTTGTCGTGTCTCTGATGAATAGGGGACATTCAGCCCAGTAATGGCGCGTTCTACGCGCGACAAAATAAGATCGTTTGGCAGTTGTAATTGCCTTGTCTCATCATCGATCATTGCGGCAAGGCGGTTTTTTCCTTCTGCCTCATCACCTGCAACGCAATAGAGGTAATCCAAAAGTTGCTGCCCCGCAGCATGGATGCGCTCCATTTTTCGCATTCGATTGACTTGTGTATTGTATGGAATATGTGATCGATTTTGAATTGGCATAGCATCACTTTATTTCAATGTATGAAATATAAATAGCTAGTTTGCACCTTCTTTGTATGACAGTTTCATGAAGATTATCAGCCACTTGCTTTTAATCGTCTCCACTTAAGCAAATGGAAATTCGACGATTTTTCAAGCAAATGCTTGACGGACAGCGGATTATAGCGTAGTGCACACACTCCGCGGCTGCATGTGCAGCGCAGCATGATCCAAATACTTAAAAAGACCAGAAAGCAGGTTCGGCAATGGCTAGACGTTGTGCAATTACAGAAAAGGGTGTTATGTCCGGTAACACCGTGTCCCACTCCAACCGTAAGGCGAAGCGTCGCTTCATGCCCAACATGACGCAGGTGAGCCTATTGTCGGATGCACTCGGTCAATCAGTGCGCATGCGCATTACCGCAAGCACCCTGCGCTCGATCGACCATAACGGTGGTCTCGACAACTATCTCATGAACACCCACAGCAAGTCGCTGTCGGACGAAGCGCGCATGCTCAAGCGCCGCATCATCAAAGCGCGCGAAGCTACGGCCCCCAAATCGGCTGCATAAGCTTCAGCAATCGCACGAAATGAAAAGGCGTCCTAACCGGCGCCTTTTTTTATTTCGGTTCCGTCATGAAATCGTCACATAGCTTTGCTAGAACCTCCCTAAATCAGGAGGATTTATGAGTGTAACGACCCCGGCCATAGTGAGTATTAATACCATAGATGCGCCCACCGCATCCCAGCTGCAAGCGCATGTGATTGATCCCCTGATTCGTCAGGAATTTTGGACCAATATCACAGTGGATACTGCCGATCGCATCACGATTCAGTGCGCCGATTATATCCTCCTCTCCGGTCAACCGATGACACGCAGCCAGCCGGCGGAATTATCCGGAGTCGTGAAGAATGCGGGACTCGCCGCCGCGATTCGTACAGCCGCCGCCAATATTCGGCTTGCGAACGTAACGGCACATACACCGCACGTCGATGAGCAAGCATCCCGCGTGATTGGCCAAGTGCTCAACAGTGGCATCAGCTGGAATCCGCCGCCACAAGGCAAGATCGACTCGCGTTGCATGGCCGGCGTTCCGAAACGCTAAGCCACCATCCGCCGCCGTTGCTGCTTCTTCGTATTCCGAATTTCCTCGCGCGCGAACAGGCTGGTGATTTGCTCCAGCATCGCATCGCCCAGTTGCTCGACATCATGCAACGTCACCGCGCGGCTGTAGTAACGGGTCACATCATGCCCGATGCCAATCGCCAGCAGCTCCACATCATTCGTCCGCTCGATGGCATGAATCACCTCCCGCAAATGCGCATCAAGGTAACTGCCGGAGTTGGCCGATAAGGTGGAGTCATCCACCGGTGCCCCATCCGAGATCACCATCAAAATCTTACGCTGTTCGCGCCGCGCAAGTAGGCGCTGATAGGCCCATAAAATCGCCTCACCGTCGATATTTTCCTTGAGCAACCCATCCTTCAACATCAGCCCCAAATGCCGCCGCGCACGATTAAACCGCTCATCGGCTGATTTGTAGATAATATGCCGCAAGTCATTCATCCGCCCCGGATGCGCCGGGCGACCAGCCTCGAGCCACGCTTTGCGCGCATTGCCACCTTTCCAATCACGCGTGGTGAAGCCAAGAATCTCCACCTTCACCCCGCACCGCTCTAGCGTGCGGGCCAAAATATCCGCCGAGAGCGCGGCAATAGTGATGGGCCGCCCACGCATGGAGCCTGAATTATCGATCAGCAACGTCACCACCGTATCGCGGAAATCCGTGTCCTTTTCGAGTTTGTAGATGGTGGTCGTCTCCGGCCGAGCCACAATGCTGGCCAATCGTGCATTATCGATCAACCCATCCTCAAGCTCATACATCCATTGCCGCGTTTGCTGGGCGAGCAGCAAGCGTTGCAGGCGTGTGGCAAGCCGGCTCGTCACCGTGTGATATTGCCGCACTTTCTGCATCAGCGTATCGAAGAGCTGCTGGAGCTCATCATGCGTCGCCAACTCCTCCGCCGCAACGGTTTCATCGAATTTCGTGGTGAACGCATGGTAAGGCGTCAGTGTTCCACTCGCGAAGTCCGGTTGATTATGGGCCATCCGCGGTGCTTTCTCGCGGGCGGAATCATCCTGCTCCATATCCCCTTCGAGATCGGCAGGCGCTTTGCCTTCGCGGGTCTGGCCATCCTCGCTATCCGTCGTATCCCCGGCGGATTGCATGGATTCCATCGCCTCACTGTCGGCATATTCCTCACTGACATCGTCATTAT
>JBGAJE010000077.1:0-8133 GCA_044225085.1 Rickettsiales bacterium
GTTGGCGCCGCCAACCACGTCGGCAAACGCGAAGTTCTGGTGCGGGATTAATTTCCCTTTCTTCCGTAAACAAGAAGGGAGTAATAAAAATAATCATCATTTTATGCGTCCATATGGCATTGTCTGTGCATGAGATTCAGACTATATGCTTAGCAGAACGCTAAACATGGGAGATTATATGAATAGAAAATTCATTCTCTGGGGTGCATTGATATTGCTTGTGCTGTTCGTCGTCAGCGGCATGAACACGATCCCGACGCTCGATGAAAAAGTAAAAGCATCCTGGAGCCAGGTCGAAAACCAATACCAGCGGCGGATGGATTTGATCCCTAACCTGGTCAAAACCGTCAAAGGCTACGCGACGCACGAAAGCAGCACGCTGACCGCCGTCACCGAAGCACGTGCGAATGCGACCAAAGTCACCCTCACTGTCGATCAGTTGAACGACCCTGCCGCCATCGCTAAGTTCGAGCAAGCTCAGGGCCAGCTAAGTTCCGCCCTCTCACGCCTGCTTGCCGTGTCGGAGAATTACCCGAACCTAAAAGCCGATCAAAACTTCCTCGCCCTGCAGTCACAACTTGAAGGCACCGAGAATCGCATCAGCGTCGCACGGCGTGATTACATCGAAACCGTCCAACAATATAACACCACCGTGCGCACCTTCCCTGGCATCCTCTGGGCGAAAATCTATGGCGCGCAACCCAAGCCAAACTTCACCGCCACTGCGGATGCAGAAAAAGCACCGGAGGTGAATTTCTAATGCGCTTAATGGGGACATGGGCAGCAATATTTTGCCTCTTCGCGGGCGTAGCGGTCGCAGAACCGGCTGTTAATTTCCCTGCACTCACTGGGCGCGTGGTGGATAATGCCCAAATCCTCACCGCCAGCGCCCGCCAATCGCTCGACAGCCAATTGGCCGAACAAGAAAAACAAACCACAAACCAAGTAGTCGTCGTCACCATTGCCTCGCTGCAAGGCATGACAATCGAAGATTATACCTACCGCCTCGGCCGCTATTGGGGCATCGGCCAAAAAGGGAAGGATAATGGCGTCATCCTCCTCGTCGCGCCGAATGAAAAACAAATCCGCATCGAGGTCGGCTACGGCCTCGAAGGCAAACTGACGGATGCAACCAGCAGCCAAATTATTCAAACCATTATCATCCCACACTTCAAAGCAGGCGCGATGGAGCGTGGCGTCGTCGCCGGCACGCAAGCGATTCTCTCGGTGCTAAGCGGCGGTCCCGTGCCCGATAGCGCTTCCGCATCCGATGGCGAACATGGCGATCTCATGTTCATCCTCTTCTTTGTCGTCATCTTCTTCTCGCAAATGATTCTCTTCATCGCCTACCTAGTGATGCGGGTAGTTGGCTATATATTCGGGCTGCTCGGTTTCAATGCAACCAACCGGTGGCTCACGCAAATGAAGGAAAAACACTACCCGCAAAACCGCGCCTTACTGCCGTGGCTCATCACCCCCTCCACCCGCTGGAACGGCAGCCAAGGCGGTGGTGGATTCAGTGGTGGTGGAGGAAGCTTTGGTGGTGGCGGCAGCTCAGGCCGTTGGTGATTGCGCTAGTATTTCTCCCCCATAGCCACTAAGGAAAGCACATGCGAATTTTCCCCATGATCGGAATCATCTTTGGTATGAGTGCACTCATTAGCACTGCCACCGCCGCGCCCCATGCCCCGCTCGATTCAGCCACCAAACCCGACTTCAATAAAAGCGCCGCCGCCGCGCGCGCGGATGCTGACCCCAACCCCGCCACCAATCCAGATAATGCCGATGGCATCAAAAAGGTTGAAACCTATCTCTCCGGCATCACCAGCGTGGTGGCGGATTTCAATCAAGTCTCGGCTGACGGCAGCACCGGCACCGGCAAGTTTTTCCTAAAACGCCCCGGCAAAATGCGCTGGCAATATAATCCACCGACCCCCATCCTCCTCGTCAGCAACGGCTCGACCGTGACTTATTACGATGCCTCGCTCGACCAAGTCAGCTACGTCGGGATCGATGACACCATGGCCGGCTTCCTCGCCCAACAAACCATCAAACTCGAAAGCGATTCCACCCATCTCAGCCGGTTTGAAAATGCCGACGGCGTCATCCGTGCCACCCTCGTGCAAAAGAAAAAACCGACGGAAGGCAGCCTCACTTTGGAGCTGACCGATAAACCCATTGGCCTTAAGCAAATGACGGTCGTCGATGCTACTGGCAACTCCACCACCATCCAGCTCCAAAACGCCCAATTTGGGCCGGTGCTGGATGACAAACTCTTCGTGTTCGAAGACCCCCGCGGCGTCACCCCCCGCAAACACCGCCCCAACAGCTAATCATACTCAATTTGCCCAAGAAAACAGCGCTTAAGTCTTCCATAGCGAAGCTGTAGAAAGCCACTCCCAATCAAAATTCTTCATACAACTGTCACACTTCAACCAAGTGGTTTGAGCTATATTCAAATCATAACAAAAACACCCCTGGAGACATCAATGCAATTGGAACGCGCAAAACTCGAAGAACTGATGATGGCGATGGTTGGCCTTGAGACGATGGCCTACATCAAGCCCGTGCGCGAAGGGTTGCTGACCACCTACGCCGTCTTCGCGGCCGATGGCACACAGCTTGCAACGTTCGACTCCGAAGAGAGCGCATATTACACGGCGGTAAAACATAATCTCGAACCCGTCAGCATTCACTAACCACCGGCAAACCACGTCATCAAATCCGCCAAAAGGAGCCATGACGATGATTCTTGAATTCACCATCTTCCTCTGCGTTATCTGGATCAGCGCCCTCGCGATCTACCTCCGCCCCATCCACGCCATCATGCGCGCACGGCAGGGGAAGTAATTCATGCCACATCTCGATATTACGGCGTATGACCAATTGTCGCGCGAAGAACAGGAAAAGATCGACCTTGCGATTTTTGGCGAGGAGATTGCAGCATCCCAAGGTGAACCACGGCATCCATCGATCACGTTGCCGTCCCTACCCGAAAATATAGAAACGCGCATTAAAGTACTGCAAGACCTGTATGCTATGGATATGCAAGGAGATCACCCATCCTTCTATCCTTGGCACGAAGATGTCACGCATGATCGGGAACAGGTGCGAGCTTTTATCGAGGACATAAGAGGTGATACCGAGATTGCCAAAGCTGTCCATTTGGATGAGCTGTTGACCTCACTCACCAATCTTCCCGGCGCAGCCCTACATACGAATTACGCGTTCGCCTCGAGAGAACCAGGTCATGTAAGCTACCATACACTATCACCTCGGCTACAGCAGCTTATTGATGCGGCGATCCTCATGGAAGAAGTGTATGAAACCACGTATGGCGTTATGCGGCCGCTACTGCCAAATTTGCCGACCGATCCAGAGCAGCGTGTAAATTATCTGCGCGACCTCTATGCACAAGATTCTCAAGAAATGGAACCTGCATACTTTCAATGGCGTACTGAAGCGGCCGCGACCCTAAATGAAGCTAAGAGCATTTTATACCGATACGAAACGGGCGGCTACACCGACGACCATCCGGTTGCAGCGGTCATTCCATTCCTAGATAACTTGCCAAAATTGGAACAAATGAAAGACCTTGCTCCAGAAGCGCAAGTCACCCCCGCTAATGTGACGGCGCGTTAGCGAGTTCTATCGCACTTCAATCGTGCGGGAAAATTCCATCAAAGGTTTGCTATCTCCTGCACGCGTCAAAGTAATCTGCGCCCTATAATCCCCCGCCGCCATCGCCGCGTGATTGCGCTTTCCAATCACACTAAACTGCAGCGCATAAGGCTTCGCAATCGTGCGCGATGTCTCAACAAATGTGCTTCCATCCGGCGCCGTAATGCGCAGTGATAACACGTCACCCGCGCGCAAGCCCATCATGTCGATCCAGTAAACCAACGCCGGCGCATTGGCCGAGATGGTAGAAAGATTCACCGGCGTATCACGCACCGTGGCTTCGGTGACCAGCTGATCGGCGAACCCATCATTCAACAACATCGTCGCGTGGTAATCATGCGACGTAGCCCAAAGCGATGTCGCACTCGCCCCGCACGCATTCGCAATGGGTGCGGCAGTATAGGGATCAATCACTTGCCCATTTTTGCGTACGGTGAGATGGACATGCGGAAATTCCGTATTGCCCGAAAGCCCGACCATCCCAATCGCATCGCCCGCTTTCACCACTTGGCCCTGCGCCACGCGAATACTACCCTGCCGCATATGGCATAGTTGCGTTTCGTAACCTTCGGCATGCTGAATAACCACGCCATTGCCGCAATCTTGTCCACGCAGGGCAGCGACATGTTGCTTCACCACCGCTTCCGAATCGCCGGGATTGCGGATCGACTGATCTATCACCCCATCGCGCACACGCAACACCGTACCATCTGCCGGCGCTAGCACCGCCACGCCCGCACGCATCGCAGCAAGGTTGCGCAGGCGAATATCCGTCCCGTCATGTCCGGGATAGGTCAGCCCCGCGCAAGTAAAGTCCTGTGCCGCGCCGCCCTTGTTATGATCGGCATAATTCTGCACCACGCAATCCACCCCATCCGTACATGCCGCAGGCCATTGCAGGGAAAATGCATAGGCAGAGAGGGGTACAACCAACATCCATGTCATTCCAGCGAAGGCTGGAATCCAGCTTTTTCGTAACGCCAAACCAAGAGTGGATTCCTGCCTCCGCAGGAATGACAAGAAAAGCATGCGCCCAAGCCTCACGCGGCAAGCTCCACAATCACCGGCACATGATCCGATGGATTATCGAACGCCCGCGCGTCGCGAATAATCTTTCCGCCTTTGATCGCGGATTTCAGCGCCGGCGTTACCCAAATGTGATCAAGCCGCCGACCCCGGTCGGATTTATCCCAATCCCGGTTGCGATAGCTCCACCAGCTGTAAAGCTTCTGGTCATGCGGCACGAGTTCGCGCATCACATCCACCCAACCGCCGCTTTGGCGCTGCAGTTCATTGAGCCCATCGACTTCCACCGGCGTATGGCTCACGATTTTGAGCAGTTGCTTGTGCGACCACACATCATGCTCTAGCGGCGCGATGTTGAAATCGCCCACTGCAATCACCTTATGGCCCGCTTTCACTTCCTGCGCGGACCAATCCTTCATCGCTGCCACGAAGCGTAGTTTCTCATCGAATTTTTCATTCACTTCGGGGTCGGGAATATCCCCGCCCGCCGGCACATAGAAATTATGGATAATAATCCCACTCGGCAACTCCGCCGCGATATGGCGCTTATGGCCGTTGCTAATCATGTCATACGTCGCATGTGGCGTAAGTGGCAATTTCGAGAGAATAGCCACCCCATTATAACTCTTTTGCCCACTAAACAGCACATGCTTGAACCCGAGGCGCGCAATCAAGTCATGCGGAAAATGCTGATCCTCCACCTTCGTTTCCTGCAGGCACAACACATCCGGTTTATATTCGCGCACAAACCGGTCCAGCATCGGTTCGCGAATACGGATGGAGTTAACATTCCAGGTAGCGATTTTCATGCGCCGTGCTTAGCGGATGATGATGGCAGCGCAAAGAGATAAAAACGCCCGGCGGGGCACCCGCCAAAAAATGGGGAGGCAGAGCCTCCCCAGTGGTTGCAGGAACAATTTCATGCCATAGATAAACCACGATTTGTGCCAACCTCTGACCCATTGTTTATCAATGGGATAGCGAATCGAGTGATAAGCCAAATGGCTATTTCCTAAGCGCATTGCCTAAAAATCGAGCAGGTTGGCAAGGGCGGTGGCACATGCTAAACCACCCGCCATGGATACAGATATCATCATCGCCGGTGGCGGATTGGTTGGCAACACGCTGGCGCTTGCCCTCGCGCAAGGCGGCATTCGCAGCACGGTGATCGACCCACTGCCCCGCGCCGCGCAGCTCGAGGCCGGGTTCGATGGCCGCACCTCGGCGATTTCATCCGGCTCGGTGCGCATTCTAACCCATGTCGGCGCTTGGGCGCACATCGCCCCGCATGCGCAGCCAATTCACGATATTCGCGTCTGCGATCAGGATAAGCCCGGCTACGTGCATTATTCCGACAAGGATGTCGGCGAACCGTTCGGCTACATCGTCGAAAATAACATTCTCCGCCGCGGTATCTACCTCGCACTCGAGGCCGCGCAAAACATCACCATGATCACCGGCAAAGTCACCGGGTTTACCAATCAACCGCAATCCACCACCGCGCAGCTGGAGGATGGCACAAACCTCACCGCCCCACTGCTCATCGCCGCCGATGGTCGATTCTCGAAACTGCGTGAACTCGCAGGCATCCCCCATCGCGTGATTTCCTACGATCAAACAGCGATCGTCTGCGTCATCGAGCACAAACATCCGCATGACGGCCTCGCGCTGGAAAAATTCTATCCCGCCGGTCCCTTCGCCGCACTACCGCTAAAGCCAACGGCAGAGGGCATCAATCGCTCCGGCATTGTGTGGACAGAACATGAGAACGATGCACCGCATTACGTCGCGCTGCCGGATGCCGAGTTCAACGCCGAGCTGCAGCAGCGCATCGGCGAGCCAGCAACGGGTTATTGGGGTAAAGTACATGCCGTGGGCAAACGCTTTTCCTACCCATTAAAACTCATGCGTGCGGATCGTTTTACCGCCCCGCGGTTTGCATTGGTGGGCGACGCGGCGCATGGCATTCACCCGATTGCTGGGCAGGGGGTGAATCTCGGCTACCGCGATGTGGCGGTGTTGGCGGAACTCCTAGCCGACCAACATAAGCTCGGGCTCGATTTGGGTGCGGATTCGCTACTCGCGCATTATCAACGCTGGCGCAAACTTGATTCCGTAAGCATGACGGCAAGCACCGATTTGCTCAATCGCCTCTTTAGCAATCGTGTGCCGGGCCTATCGTTCATCCGCCGCGCGGGCATGGTGGCAGTCGATCACATGCCCCCCCTCAAAAAATTCTTCATGCGCCATGCGATGGGATTAGTCGGCGATCTCCCCCGCATGATGAAGGATGTGGCGTAACCTTCTTCACCTCTCCCACCGGGAGAGGTCTAAATTCGTCTTCGAATTTAGGGTGAGGGTTCTCGAGTGCCGTAGCCCTCACCCAACTCGACTCCGTCTCGTTGACCTCTCCCGATGGGAGAGGTAATAGTCCTGCCTTGCTAAATCCCCTCCATCATGGCTACATGCTTAGGCATGGCCAGTGAAACCGAGATTCTCGATATTCTCCGCACACTCATCGCGTTCCCGACAGTCAGCTCGGAGTCGAACCTCGCCCTTATCAGCTGGCTCGAGCAATATCTCGATCAACAGCAAGTGCCGCATTGGCGCGTGAATGAGAGCAGCACGAAATGCTCGCTTCTTGCCTGCATCGGTCCACAAAAACCTGGCGGGGTTGTGCTTTCCGGCCATACGGATGTGGTGCCCGTGAAAGATCAACCGTGGGACTCCGATCCCTTCACTCTTACCGAGCGCGATGGCAAATTCTACGGCCGTGGCACTTGCGATATGAAATCCTTTTTGGCGCTCGCACTCGCCCATATCCCTCTCTTCAAAAAAGGCACGCGAAGCGTGTGGCTAGCATTTTCGCATGATGAGGAAATTGGCTGCCTCGCCGCAGGCCCGATGGCAAAGGCGTTGCAGGAACATGGCGTGGAGCCGACGCTCGTGATCGTCGGCGAACCGACGATGATGAAGTTAGTCGGCGCGCACAAAGGCATTTTGTCGTTTGAAACCATCATCACCGGCCGCGAGGCGCATTCAAGCATGCCGGAACAAGGCGTGAATGCTGTGATGTTGATGGGCGAGCTGATCACCACCCTCAACCGCATCGCCGCCGATGCACGCGTGCACATTGATCCGGATTTTTCAGCAGTAACACCTTATGCCAGCGTGCATGTTGGCGTGGTGCAAGGTGGCACGGCGCGCAACATCGTGCCACGCTATTGCCGCATCGCGTGGGAAGTGCGGCCTATCCCCAGCACGGATATTGAGGCGCTGCTGGCACCCTTCCACCGTAAAGCGGAGGAACTACAAACACAGATGCGCAAAACCGATCCTGACGCGAACATCGTCACTAACCAGCTCACCAATGTGCGCGGACTACAGGCAGTGCATGGCGATGCCCCACATCTCGCCCTCGCATGC
>JBGAJE010000078.1:0-9349 GCA_044225085.1 Rickettsiales bacterium
CCAAAGAACATCTCGCCATGGCCCGTCAACTCGGCACCGATATGGCCAAAGCCGGCAAACAACTCGTCTACGGCGGCGGTGACTGCGGCTTAATGGGCGCCGTTGCCAACGGCGTGCTTGAGGCCGGGGGCAGGGCGGTCGGTGTATTCCCACGTTCGCTCGGCCGTATTGAGGTCGAACATAAGGGCCTCACCACCATGCATATGGTGGACTCCATGCACGAACGCAAACAAATCATGTACGACAACGCCGACGTATTCGTCGTCCTCCCAGGCGGCTTCGGTACACTGGATGAAATGTTCGAAGTCATCACCTGGCGCCAAATCAAAATCCACGAAAAGCTGGTCGTTATCTTCAACCATAACGGCTACTGGGACCATATGATCACCCTCATGGAACATATGATTGCCCAAGGATTCGCCCGCCCGGAAACCCGGCAATTCTACACCGTGGTCAACACGAAAGAAGAGCTCTACAGCTTACTGGGTCTCAAATAGCGCCGTTTAAGCTTTTGGCTTTGCGTGAATAACCCAATCAGCTATAATGCGCAGATGCATTGCAACCCATCGCACCGTCGCGCGTTTACCATCTTCGAGATGGCCTTGGTGCTGACCATTATCGCATTAATAGTTGGCGGCATTATCGGGGGGCTTAGCCTCAAACGCACCAGCCAAGTCCGCGCGGTGCTGACTGACGCCCAAACCTACGCCTCCGCCATCCAACAATTTCACGATAAATTCGGCGCCTACCCCGGCGATATGGCGGATGCCGAGCGCATTTGGGGCACTGTCCCAGGCGGCTGCCCAACAGGCATCAGCACCGATAAACGCACCTGCAACGGTAATGGTGACGGGGTGATTGAATCTTCCAACTCCGAGCAATACCGCGCTTGGCAACAGCTCGCTGCTGCGGGACTCATCAAAGGCAGCTATTGCGGCATTTCCACTACCAGTAATCCCTGTGCCGCTGCAGTTGCTGGCGGCCCCGTCAATAATGCCCTTACAGGAGTGAATATCCCCGGTAGCAGCATTGCTTCCGCAGGCTTTTATCTTGATACTTACGGTACAGTGAATGGCACTTTTACTAACGGAATCATTGATAGCACCAGTGCCGGGGGTTTAAAGAGCCGCTATCCTTATCCGAACGACTATAGCAACGCTTTGTTTTTCGGCAGTGAGCGTGCAAACAACCCGCCTCAAAACCCAGCGCTCACGACACAAGAAGCGTATAGCATCGATAAAAAGGTGGATGATGGGCTTCCTTTTTATGGCAATATCGTAACATATAGAGCCGTCAATCCCACCCCCAGCTGCATGCTGAGCGTCGTTAGCGCAACAAGCACAACCTACGCCTATAACACAACTGTTACTGACACTGCCTGCGTTCTCATTTTTCTATCTAGTTTTGGCGCTAAAATTCAATAAATGCGCTAGTCGGCGATAGTTTGCAATCGCGCGATATTTGACATATTCATCCCCATCCAAAAAAAACTTACGATATTTTGATTTTTTCTGTTGACGGGGGAGGGCGACATCCTTATACCGCACATCCCGACCGCGATGCATATCGCACCGGGACTCATCGAAAGATCGACTGAGTTTGTAGCGGCTCCGCCCCGAACATGGCGTCCCGGCCGCTACTGCTGAATGATACTGTGAAGAGCGTTTAAGCGCAGGTGGGTTCGTGGAAAAAATTCCACAAATCATATCTGCGTACATGCAAATTAGTAATTCGCAAGTAAGTATCGGCTCTCTAGTAAGTCCTAACGGCAAAGAGAAGCTTGATATGGTTTGTGTGAGTCCTAAACAATTTCGATCATAGCTTCAGCTATGATCAACATGATGAATCGAAAGGTTCATCATACGAATCAAAACATGAGAGTTTGATTCTGGCTCAGAACGAACGCTGGCGGCAGGCTTAACACATGCAAGTCGAACGCCCTAGCAATAGGGAGTGGCGCACGGGTGAGTAACGCGTGGGAACGTACCGTTTAGTAGTGAATAACCAAGGGAAACTTTGGCTAATGCACTATACGCCCGAGAGGGGAAAGATTTATCGCTAAACGATCGGCCCGCGTGAGATTAGGTAGTTGGTGGGGTAATGGCCTACCAAGCCTACGATCTCTAGCTGGTCTGAGAGGATGATCAGCCACACTGGAACTGAGACACGGTCCAGACTCCTACGGGAGGCAGCAGTGGGGAATATTGGACAATGGGGGAAACCCTGATCCAGCCATGCCGCGTGAGTGATGAAGGCTTTAGGGTTGTAAAGCTCTTTCGCCGATGAAGATATTGACGGTAGTCGGAGAAGAAGCCCCGGCTAACTTCGTGCCAGCAGCCGCGGTAATACGAAGGGTGCTAGCGTTGTTCGGAATTACTGGGCGTAAAGCGCGCGTAGGCGGCTTTTCAAGTCAGGGGTGAAAGCCCAGAGCTCAACTCTGGAACTGCCATTGAAACTGTCGAGCTGGAATCTCAGAGGGTAGCGGAATTCCAAATGTAGGGGTGAAATCCGTAGATATTTGGAGGAACACCGGTGGCGAAGGCGGCTACCTGGATGAGTATTGACACTGAGGCTCGAGGAAAGCGTGGGGATCAAACAGGATTAGATACCCTGGTAGTCCACGCTGTAAACGATGAATGCTAGTTGTTGGGGGGTTCCCCCTCAGTGACGTCGCTAACGCATTAAGCATTCCGCCTGGGGAGTACGGTCGCAAGATTAAAACTCAAAGAAATTGACGGGGACCCGCACAAGCGGTGGAGCATGTGGTTTAATTCGAGGCAACGCGAAGAACCTTACCAGGCCTTGACATGGCACGTTTGATCGTCAGAGATGACTTTCTTCACTTCGGGTGGCGTGCACACAGGTGCTGCATGGCTGTCGTCAGCTCGTGTCGTGAGATGTTGGGTTAAGTCCCGCAACGAGCGCAACCCTCGTCCTTAGTTGCCATCATTCAGTTGGGAACTCTAAGGAAACTGCCTGTGATAAGCAGGAGGAAGGTGGGGACGACGTCAAGTCATCATGGCCCTTACGGCCTGGGCTACACACGTGCTACAATGGTAGTGACAATGGGCAGCGCGCCTGGCAAGGTTCAGCTAATCCCCAAAAACTATCTCAGTTCGGATTGTCCTCTGCAACTCGAGGGCATGAAGTTGGAATCGCTAGTAATCGTAGATCAGCATGCTACGGTGAATACGTTCCCGGGTCTTGTACACACCGCCCGTCACACCATGGGAGTTGTTTCTGCCTTAAGTCGGTGAGCTAATCTGGCAGCCGCCCACGGCAGGGATGATGACTGGGGTGAAGTCGTAACAAGGTAGCCGTATCGGAAGGTGCGGCTGGATTACCTCCTTTCTAAGGATCAGGTCGGATCAATCATCAGGAATTATCCTGATAATTTCCAACCCTCATACCTTACATATTCCATGCACTCATCTGCGCTTAAACGCTTCACAGTATTAACCCGACAGCCATGTTGGGGTTAGACGACGAAACGACAAAAAGAATAACCATAGCGGTTAGCAACAGAAAAGGCCCCATCCTCCTGATGGGGCCTTTTTGTTTTATATTAATCATTTTGTTAATGCCCTGGGACATAAAATAAGCCATTAATAAGCTTAGAGGCTACAGATGTCGGATGAAAATAATTCACTAGGTAAATGCGACGTCCATATCGAGACAGAAGCTCAAACTTCAGACTCTAAGCCTGCGTCTGTACCTAATGAACAAGCTCCACTAGTGCTACTGGAAACCAATTCGGACAGAGACAACGCCGAAAGAGTTCAGCAACAAAAACAAGGAGTGGAAGTGGAATCAGATGTGGTGGCCCCAGTGGTACCCCCATTTTTACCACAGGGACCGGTTCTGAGATCAATGATTTTCGAGCGTAGTAGTGCAGAACGGGTTCAACAAAAACCGCAGGGAGCTGGATTCGATGACATTGCACCAGAGCCGTCGGACGACCAATTGCCAGACGATGCCTTGCCTCATGCCTGCATGAGCGAAGCCATTGAAGGCGCCAAAAATCTTCAGCAAAATGGTGTCAAAGTTGCTTCAGCCAATGGGGATGAACACGCAGCCAAACAGCCCGATGTTGTCAGAGAAGCATCTCGTGCAGACACGGAGAAACCAATATTCCGTGGCTAAATCCTTCTTAGACTAACCACAACTATATCTGCTACTACTTGTTCATGACGATATACGTAACGAGCGCAGCTGAGGGCAAAACATAATTCACAATTTCACTGGACGCCCGGTCAGCCATTTGACTATCCTCCCCCGAGGAGGTTTTATGCGCACATGGATGATGATAATAGCCGGTTTCGCTTGTGCCTCATTGGCCAATGCAGCCGATTCAGCCGCCACCAAAACCGCGGAAGATTGCACAGCCGCCGCAGCACTAACGTTCAAGGCCTACGGCGACGCAAAAAGCAAACCCAACGCCAGCTACACAACCCATTATAATCACAAAAACCACCACTGCTTCATCCTCATCACCGATAAGGGCAAGGGGGCAGACGGATATTACTACACCTACAAAAGCCTCGAAGAGGCTTTCGAAAACTCACAATATGCAGGCTACGTTTATTCCACCGCGCCGCATGCCGTGCCGAATTATAAACCCGCCGATCCCTGTCACATCACTCTACCGGACGGTGAGGTAAAAACCTGCTACAGCGAAGCCGATTTCGATAAGGCCGCCGCACTGTTTATGAAATAACATTTAATCCTTGAATCTCGCCCGCATCTGCGGCACCTCTTTGGCAGACAAAAATCCCAAGGAGAGTCCCGTGCCAAAAGTTCTGATTTCCGATAAACTCAGCCCCGCCGCTGTCGATATTTTTAAAAGCCGTGGCGTGGAGGTGGACCAAAAAACAGGCCTCACCGAGGATCAGCTTATCGAAATCATCGGCGACTACGATGGGCTCGCCATTCGTTCGGCCACCAAAGTCACACCGAAAGTGATTGCGGCGGCAAAAAAACTCAAAGTCGTAGGCCGGGCAGGGATCGGCGTCGATAACGTCGATGTCAAAGCCGCCACCGCCAACGGCATCGTGGTGATGAACACCCCATTTGGTAACTCTGTCACCACTGCCGAACACACCATCTCCCTCATGATGTCACTCGCTCGCCAAATCCCGGCGGCAAATGCCAGCACCCATGCGGGTAAGTGGGAAAAGAATAAATTCATGGGTGTGGAGCTCGCGGGCAAAACACTCGGCCTCATTGGCTGCGGCAATATCGGTTCCATCGTGGCCGATCGCGCACAAGGGCTAAAAATGAAAGTAATTTCGTTCGACCCATTCCTCTCCGCTGAACGTGCAAACGCGCTGAATGTGGAAAAGGTAGAACTCGACCAACTACTCGCCCGTGCCGATTTCATTTCGCTCCACACGCCGATGACGGATTCAACCCGGCATTTGCTGAATAAAGAGCGCCTCGCAAAAACCAAAAAAGGTGTGCGTATCATCAACTGCGCACGTGGTGGCCTCGTCGTGGAAGCAGACCTGAAAGAAGCCATCACCTCCGGCCATGTCGCCGGCGCGGCATTTGACGTATTCGAAGAAGAACCCGCAAAAACCAACGTGCTATTCGGCCTGGAAGAGATGATCGCAACCCCGCATCTGGGCGCAAGCACCAGCGAAGCGCAGGAAAACGTAGCAATCCAAGTTGCCGAACAAATGGCGGAATACCTCACCGTTGGCACCGTTACCAACGCACTCAACATGCCGAGCGTATCGGCGGAAGATGCGGCGCGCCTCAAGCCCTATCTCGATCTCGCCACGCGCCTGGGCAGTTTCGCCGGGCAAATGACCAAAGGCGGCCTCACCAAAGTAACGATTGAGTTTGAAGGGAAAGTAACCGAACTCAACACCAAGCCGCTCACGGCCGCGGCACTCAATGGCCTGCTCAGCCCGCTGATGGAAGGCGTCAATATGGTGAACGCACCGGTAGTGGCGAAAGAGCGCAATATCGATGTGAGCGAAATCCGCCACGAGCGCACCGCACACTACAAAACGCTAATGCGTGTGACCGTCGAGTTCGATGGCGGCAAATTCACCATCAGTGGCACACTCTTCGGCGACAAGCCGCGTGTGGTAGCACTAAACGATGTAATGCTCGAGGCATCGCTCGGCAACAAAATGCTCTTCATCGCGAACGAGGATAAACCAGGCCTCATCGGTGGCGTAGGCCAATTGCTCGGTGAAGCGAAAATCAACATCGCGAACTTCCACCTGGGCCGCAACAAAGAGGCGACGGCTGCCGTGGCCCTCATCGAGGTGGATGAAGATGTTGATAGCAAACTGCTCGGCAAAATCACCAAGCTCGCTAGCGTGAAGGATGCGCTACTGCTGGTATTCTAAACGATTATCCAATTAGCTTCGGGATAACTTTTAGTCGTGGGTGACGAGTGGTCACCGCGGCGAGCTGCCACGAGCAATGCCTTCGCTCCCGACAATATTTGTTGCTAAATAGCAACGAGGCGCGCATTTATGTTGTAAAATTACAACTTTGTGGTTACAGCCATTGCTATTCCAATGTAATTTGATGCAATCTGAAGTTGCTCGCGTTGCTGTTTAGCATCGCAAGCGGCTCAATGACCCCGATAATTTGCTATTTCATTAATCAAAACTTAACCCTTGGATGGTAGGGTAAATCATCAAGGATGGAGAACTACAATGATTTTACGTGTAAACAAAAATACCGGCAGCCAAAAGCCTGTGAAATATGCCATCCTCTCGACTGGCACAATCAGCCATGTTTGGTACGATGATGAATCAAGCGCTGCGCCCAAGCGTCGCAATCGCATTCAGCTGACCAGCGATAAAGCTCTCGTCCTCAAAGCACCGCAGTACGACGCTTAAGCGGCGGCTGGTTCCGAATTTTTGTCATTAAATTGTCATGATTGGGCGCTATAGTCGTTCAATCTGCAGGGGAACATATGAATTCTGATATAGGTAATCAAGACGGGAAACGACCTTCTCGTTCCGTAAGCGAGGTGGAAAGGCCTTCTCTTGCGCAAATCATTGCCAAACATAATGCTGCTCACCCCACCAAAAAATTAGAGATTGTTGTCCCTCAGGAACAAGATGGGCGCGTAAAAACCACGTTCTTAGCTGGCGATGCTGACATTATTGAAGCAGTCGGCCGGGATCTCGAAGCTTATTTTTCGCCAGCCATCCCCAACCCCGCCAGAAAAAAATCTATTCCTTCAAACTTTTACCCTGCAGAAACTGTAGCTGATACGCAAAATGGTTCTTTATGGATACGTATTTATGTCGAAGAGGCAACTCCCACTGAAGCTCAAATATTACGTCAGCTTCAAGGCGCGCTTAGCCGCTTCATGCACCGCTCATCATTAGCCGTACTGCAATGCTTCTCTGATGGCGGCACCTTCTCTACAGTTGCAGGCATGAAAGCTACTCCATATGCCGTCCGCCATTCACTGACAAAGGTTTCCCCGGTAATAAAACCCAGCTGCATCATCTGCCAAAAGCACACGGCCCAGGCGATTTCGTGAGCCTCACCCAACCGCCCCATCGGGATTTTGACGACAATGCCCTTCATCACATCGGCCGGAATCGTGCTCATCATATCCGTATTGATGTAGCCCGGCGCCACGGCATTCACCGTGATGCCCTTATTCGCACATTCGCGCGCGAGGGATTTGGTGAACCCGAACACGCCCGCCTTCGCCGCTGCGTAATTAGTTTGCCCCATCTGCCCCATTTGCCCGTTGATCGAGCTGATATTGATGATGCGGCCATAGGCTTTCGCACGCATATTCTCAATCACCGCACGGGCCATATTGAAGCAGGATTTGAGGTTGGTGTCGATCACCGCATCCCAGCTTTCCTGTCCCATTTTATGCATAAAGCTATCGCGCGTAATGCCGGCATTATTGATGAGAATTTCAATCGGCCCAAGCTCGCTTGCCACTTGGTGAACGCCATGCTGACACTGGTCAAAATCGGCCACATCGAAACGGAAGGGGCGAATGCCCGTTTCTTTTTTAAACGCGGCAGCCGCTTCATCATTGCCATGATAGCTCACCGCCACTTTGCAGCCCGCTTTTTTCAAATCCAGCGCAATGGCGCGGCCAATTCCGCGAGTTCCGCCAGTAACAAGTGCAACGCGATTCTTCATACCCATGATGCATTTCCTCTTCTTTACTTTTTTATTTATCATCCCGAACTTGTTTCGGGGTCCATCCAAGGAGCATCTGCGACGCAAATATTCTTGAAGATGGATGCTGAAACAAGTTCAGCATGACGGTTTTACGCCGCTTCGACACACATCGCGATGCCCATGCCGCCGCCGATGCATAGCGTGGCGAGGCCCTTTTTCGCGCCGCTACGCTTCATTTCATAAATCAGCGTGGTGAGAATACGTGCGCCCGATGCGCCGATCGGGTGGCCAAGCGCCACCGCACCGCCGTTGACGTTGGTTTTCGCTGCATCCCACGCCATGCCTTTATTCACGCATAATGCTTGCGCCGCGAAAGCTTCATTGGCCTCGATACGATCGAGCTCGCTTGCTTTCCAGCCCGCTTTCTCAAGCGCTTTTTTGGAGGCGGGGATGGGGCCAGTGCCCATGATCGCCGGATCAACGCCCGAAGTAGCCCAAGATTTGATAGTCACGAGTGGCTTGAGACCGCGCTTTTCCGCTTCACCACGCGTCATCAGCACCACGGCGGCCGCACCGTCGTTGAGGCTCGATGCATTGCCAGCCGTCACCGTGCCACCATCGGGTTTGAAAGCAGGGCGGAGTTTTGCGAGGCCTTCGATAGATGCATCCGCGCGCACGCCTTCATCCTTATCCACCACCGTATCGCCTTTTTTGCCTTTGATGGTGATGGGCAGTATTTCGTCGTTGAACTTCCCAGCAACTTGCGCAGCAGCAGCTTTTTGGTGCGAGGCGACGGCGAAAGCATCTTGCTCGTCACGCGTAATCTTATCCTGCGCAGCAACATTTTCCGCCGTAATGCCCATATGGTAGTTATTGAAAGCATCCCACAAACCATCGACAATCATCGTATCCTGCATTTTCGCATCGCCGAATTTTGTGCCATTGCGCAGATGCATCGCGTGCGGCGATTGGCTCATCGATTCTTGACCGCCCGCGATTACAATCGTCGCATCGCCATTACGAATGGATTTCATGCCTTCAGCCACCGCCCGCAAGCCCGAGCCGCATACTTGGTTGATGGTATAAGCCGTCGCTTCTTTCGCAATGCCGGATTTAATCGCCGTTTGGCGGGCCGGGTTTTGGCCAGTCGCGGCAGTGAGCACCTGGCCCAAAATCACTTCCTGAACATCGTTTGCACCGAGTTTATTACGCTCCATCAGCG
>JBGAJE010000079.1:0-7815 GCA_044225085.1 Rickettsiales bacterium
TGTGCATTTTTGTATCTGGAAAAACGATAATAAGGAATGTTCATGGCGCTCAATCCAGCCAAATTTATCCGTGAAGTGCGTAGCGAAGTTGCGAAGGTTACATGGCCGACGCGGAAAGAGACGATGGTCTCGACCGCGATGGTATTGATTCTCGCGTTTGTCGCTGGGCTGTTTTTCATGGTGGTGGATGGATTTTTTGCCTGGAGCATCCGCATGATTCTCGGATTAGGAGCAAGTCAATGAACGAAGCCGTAGCGAACACGCCGGAAGCACAACCCACCCCTACCGCGAGTGGCAAGCCTAAGCGCTGGTATATCATCCATGCGCATTCGGGGTTTGAGAAAAAAGTCGCGCAGGCGATTTTGGAGACGGCTGCGCAAAAGGGCCTGAGCGAATCGTTCGAGCAAGTGGTAGTGCCGACTGAGAATGTGGTTGAAGTACGCCGTGGCAAAAAAACGCAAGCGGAACGCAAATTCTTCCCGGGTTATGTGCTTGCCAAAATGGATATGACGGATGCGACCTGGCAGATCGTGAAGACGACGCCAAAAGTCACCGGCTTCCTCGGTGGTAAAGGCATTCGCCCGCAGCCGATTACGGAAAAAGAAGCGATGGCGATTTTCTCGGCGGTGGAAGAGGGCGCAGCATCGCCACGCCACCAGGTGCATTACGATGTTGGTGAGAACGTCAAGATCATCGACGGTCCGTTTGAGAGCTTTATCGGTGTGGTTGAAGATGTGGATGATGGCCGCAGCAAGCTGAAAGTTTCAGTGAGCATCTTCGGCCGCGCAACGCCGGTGGAGCTGAACTTCGACCAGGTGCATAAGGTGACGGCGTAGCCGCACTGAGTACTCAACGCGTGCGATGTTGTTGCTCGTCCCGCGTGTTTTGTTGATGCTTCAATAATCCAACGCTTACTGCAACGGCGGCGGTGATCGCGGCGCTGATGGCGGCACGCTCGCCACTAAATACGCCGTGCATATCGTGTGTCGCGATTTGCCATATTTTGCGTTCAGTGCGTGTTGCTTCTTTCGCCGCCTCTTTCACGGCGCCTCTTTCGTAGCTCGCGGATGTGACATGTGTAGCGGGTGCAGGGTTTACCTCGGCCATGATGGCGTTCATGTCGAAACCGATTGGTTCTAAAAACGGTTTATATGCATTTACCGCATCTTCAAGATTGGCCGGTTTGGCGTTGCGAATTTCTTTGGCAATCGCGGATTGGATTTTTACTATCTCCGCTTTCGTGAAGACAGCACCGTGATGGCGGGCGACATGGGTAATATGAGCGATAGCATCCGCACGGTTACTGAAAGCGAGAGCGCTGAATTGTTTGGCAAGAATACTGTCACTCTCCGCTAATTTTTGCCGGATATGGGCTGGAAATAGCTCAAGCAAGATTTGCTCAGAAGCAGCTTCATGCGTTTCGAGTGTTGTTAGCGCTTCGTGTAGCTTGGGCCAGTGTTGTTTTAGTTCGGCCATGTAATGGGTTTCGTCAGTGGCGAGTTTAGTTACTTCCTTCGAGTCAATCCCAAGGGCGGCTAAGCTCCTTTTTAAACCTTTGATGATGACCGGAGCTTTTTTCCCGCTGGTTTGGGCCATGTCTTCAACGGCACCGGCAGTAATAAGCTTGATGTGGTTTACGCGCTCGGGTGAGAAGGTTTGGCCTTTGGCGGCGAGCTCTTTTTGGATTGCGAGGTGATGGTTGAGAATGGTTTCTGCTGGATTATCGCCGAGCCCCTCGACAAAAACCTTAACCAGATGTTCTCGCGCAGCAGGCGTTTTTGCATGCGCCAAATGCTCTGGCGGGATAAGCGATACAGCTTGAATATGGATGGCATCTAGCGGATGCATGCGGGTCCCCGGTTAATTCGTTAATTGATTATAACTTTTATGCGGATATGCTGCATGACAGTTTTGTGAAGATTTGGGGGAAATCCAAGTAGTTGCTCGGGGAGCTTTGGGAAGCTACTGGGTTATTTAAAAATTCCCTTGCAATCGCTAAAACGATCACTATAGTCCCGTCTCCTTTGGGAGGGTTTTGCCTTGCGCAACCCGCAATCAGCCGCGGAAAACATGGGGTTTTCTGGTGTGACTGGCCACCAAACACATAGGTAGACATGGCTAAGGAAATTACTGGCTATATCAAACTGCAGATTCCTGCAGGAAAAGCCAACCCGGCTCCGCCGATCGGCCCCGCGCTTGGTCAGGCTGGCCTCAACATCATGGAATTCTGTAAGCAGTTCAACGCTGCGACGCAAAAATTGGAAGCCGGCATGCCGATTCCGGTCGTGATCACGGCCTATAAAGATCGCAGCTTCACCTTCATCATGAAGCAGCCGCCCGTATCGTTCTTCCTGCTCAAAGCCGCGAAAATCGCGAAAGGCACTGGAACAACGGGTAAAGAGCTCGTTGGTAAAGTGACCTGGGATCAGATCAAAGAGATCGCGAAGCAGAAAATGCAAGATATGAACGCGCATGACATCGACGCTGCTTGCCGCATGATTGCAGGTTCGGCTGTTTCGATGGGTATCGAAGTGATTGGCAAGAAGGAGGCTGCGTAATGGCTGGTAAACGTTACAAGGCTGCCGTCGCTAAAGTTGATAGCAACAAGCTTTATGTATTGAGCGATGCAGTAAAGCTGCTCAAAGAAGGTAACACGAAATTCAACCAGACGGTTGATATCGCAATTAACCTCGGCATCGACCCGACGCAGAGCGACCAGCTCGTGCGTGGCATGGTTGGCATGCCGCACGGCCTGGGCAAAACCATCCGCGTTGCAGTGTTCGCCAAAGGTGACAAGGTGGAAGCGGCGAAAAAAGCCGGTGCTGATTTGGTTGGCGGTGATGACCTCGCCGAGCAAATTCAAAAGGGCGAAATGAATTTCGACGTGTGCATCGCGACGCCGGACATGATGGGTACCGTTGGTAAAATCGGTAAAATCCTCGGGCCGCGCGGCTTGATGCCAAACCCGAAACTCGGCACCGTGACGCCGGACGTGGAAAAAGCAGTGAAAGCTGCGAAATCGGGTCAGGTTGAGTTCAAGGTCGAGAAGGCCGGTATCGTTCATGCTGGTATTGGTAAAGTCGGCTTTGGCGAAAAAGAGATCGCTGAAAACATTAAAACCTTCATCAACGCGGTGGCGAAAGCCAAGCCGACGGGTGTGAAGGGTGCTTACATCAAGAAAATCTCCATCTCCGCCACGATGGGCCCGGGCATTAAGCTCGACCTCTCGGATGTGCTGGATGTGGCGGCGTAGGGGGATTTATCATGGCAAAAACACGTCAACAGAAACAAGACTGGGTTGATTCCACCAACGCACAGATGAAGGACGCGCAAATCCTTCTCGTGGCGCACTATAAGGGCCTCACGGTTGCTGAGATCACTGACCTGCGTGTGCAAGTGCGCAAAGCGGGCGCGGGTTTCAAAGTGACCAAAAACTTGCTCGCCAAGCGTGCGGCGGCAGGGACGAATTATGAAAAAGTTTCGCATCTCTTCAAGGGGCCGACGGCGGTTGCTTATTCGAGCGACCCGGTAGCGGCGGCAAAAGCCCTGCATGAGTTCGCGAAGAAGAACGAAAAACTGGTGCTGGTCGGCGGCGCATTTGGTGACACGGTCCTGGATAAGGCTGCAATTCAGAAGTTGGCGGCGTTGCCGTCGCTCGACGAGTTGCGTGCGAAAATCCTCGCCATGCTGCAAACGCCCGCAACCCGTATCGCGGGCGTGCTGCAAGCGCCGGCTGGCCAGTTGGCGCGCGTTTTCGGGGCATATGCCACGAAGGGTGCGTAAGATTACGGCCTGGGCCTAGGGGTTAGGTTCTGGTCAACGTTTAATTAAGTTAAGTGAAGGGAAATTGTTATGTCGAACTTGAATGATCTGGTTGAGAAGCTCTCGGCTCTCAGCGTTCTCGAAGCTGCTGAACTCAGCAAACTTCTGGAAGAAAAATGGGGCGTTTCCGCTGCTGCTCCCGTAGCAATGGCGGCTGCTCCTGGCGCTGCAGCAGGTGCTGCGGCTGCAGAAGAGAAAACCGAATTCACGGTTGTTCTCACCGATGCCGGTGCGAACAAAATCAACGTGATTAAGGAAGTGCGCGCGATCACGGGTCTTGGCCTAAAAGAAGCCAAAGACCTCGTTGAAGGCGCTCCGAAGAACGTTAAAGAAGGCGTCAGCAAAGACGATGCTGACAAATTCAAGAAGCAGCTCGAAGCTGCTGGCGCAAAAGTCGAACTTAAGTAGTGCGATTGTTGGCGCAAGCCTAATGCGAAGGGGCCCCGTTTCGGCGGGGCTCCTTTCTCGCGTTCATGGCTTGCATACGATGAATGCCGTCGGCGCGTACGGTCTTAGCGCGCAACACTAGATTCATACACTATATCCACATTCGGTAGGGACATTATGGCTCAGTCGGCAAACGTATTTCACCACTCCTTCACCTCACGCAAACGTATTCGTAAGAACTTCGGTACGATGCTCTCGGCAACCAGTTTGCCGAACCTGATCGAAGTGCAAAAGAATAGCTATGAGCAGTTCCTGCAGATGTATGTGCCGGTGAAAGACCGCAAAGGCACGGGCTTGCACGCCGTGTTCAAGTCGGTGTTCCCGATCAAGGATTTCTCCGAGACCTCGACGCTTGAGTATGTGCGTTACGAGTTCGATCGCCCGAAATACGACGTGGATGAGTGCCGCCAACGTGGCATCAACTTCGCGGCGCCCCTGCGCGTGACGCTGCGTTTGATCGTTTGGGTTGTCGATGCCGATACCGGCGCCCGCGAGATCAAAGACATTAAAGAGCAAGATGTTTACATGGGCGACATTCCGCTCATGACCGAGAACGGGACGTTCACCATCAACGGTACTGAGCGCGTGATTGTATCGCAAATGCACCGTTCGCCGGGCGTGTTCTTCGACCATGATCATGGTAAGACGCACAGCTCAGGTAAATTCCTCTATAGCGCGCGGATCATTCCGAACCGTGGTTCGTGGCTCGATTTCGAGTTCGACGCGAAGGACATTGTTTACGTTCGCATTGACCGCCGCCGCAAACTGCCGGCGACGACCATTCTGCGCGCCATTGGGATGGACAATCAACAAATCCTCAACACCTTCTATACCACCCGCCAATTCAAAAAAGGCAAGAGCGGTTGGACGGTGCATTTCACGCCAGAAGCTTGGCGCGGCCAGAAACTCGCGTTTGACCTTGTTGACGCGAAGACCGGCAAAGTAGTGGGTGAAGCCGGCAGCAAACTGACGCCGCGCTCCTTGAAAAAACTTGATGAAGCGGGTCTCAAAGAAATCCTGGTGCCGGAAGAGCATATTCTCGGTTCCTACATTGGTGCGGACCTCATCAACAAGAAAACCGGCGAGATTTATGCTGAGGCGGGCGACGAGCTTACCACAGCACTCGTGAAGACGTTGGCAGAAGCGGGTCTCAATGAGATTCCCGTGCTTGCGATCGACCATGTGAATGTCGGTGCCTATATGCGCAATACGCTCGTGGCTGATAAGAACATGACGAAAGACGATGCGCTGATCGACATCTATCGCGTGATGCGCCCGGGTGAGCCGACGACGGCGGAAGCGGCAGAAACGCTGTTCCGCTCGCTGTTCTTCGAACCGGAGCGTTATGACCTCTCCGAAGTGGGTCGCGTGAAAATGAATGCGCGCCTCAACCTCAACCACAAGGAAGAAGTCGGCGTGCTGACCAATGAAGACATCATTGGCACGCTGAAAACTCTCGTGGCATTGAAAGACGGCATCGGCGAAATCGACGATATCGATCACCTTGGTAACCGTCGCGTGCGCTCGGTGGGTGAGTTGATGGAGAACCAATTCCGCCTCGGTTTGCTGCGTATGGAGCGCGGGATTATCGAGCGTATGTCATCGGTCGATATCGATACGGTGATGCCGCATGACCTCATCAATGCGAAGCCGCTGGTGGCTGCAGTGCGTGAGTTCTTCGGTTCCAGCCAGCTGTCGCAGTTCATGGATCAAACGAACCCGCTTTCGGAAATCACCCACAAGCGTCGCCTGTCGGCCCTTGGGCCGGGTGGTTTGACGCGTGAGCGCGCGGGCTTTGAAGTGCGCGACGTGCACCCGACGCATTATGGCCGGATTTGCCCGATTGAAACGCCGGAAGGTCCGAACATCGGCCTCATCAACTCGATGGCGACCTATGCGCGTATCAACAAATATGGCTTCATCGAAACGCCATATCGCAAAGTGAAAGACGGTAAAGTAACCGGCGAAGTCATTTATCTCTCGGCGATTGAAGAAGGCCGCTACACGATCGCGCAAGCGAACGCGGTGCTGCAGGAAGGTAAGTTCACGGAAGAACTGATCTCTTGCCGTAAAAATGGTGACTTCGTGATGGCGACGCCGGATCAGATTGAGTACATGGACGTGGCACCGAAGCAGCTTGTATCGGTAGCTGCGGCACTCATTCCGTTCCTTGAGAACGATGATGCGAACCGTGCGCTGATGGGTTCGAACATGCAACGCCAAGCTGTGCCATTGGTGCGCGCCGATGCGCCGCTGGTCGGTACCGGTATGGAAGATATCGTGGCGCGCGATTCGGGCGCGGCGATTTCGGCCAAGCGCGATGGGGTGGTCGATCAAGTGGCCGCCAACCGGATCGTGATTCGTTGCAATGAAACGAATGCGGATGGTACGCCGATTGTGGATATCTTCACGCTGCAAAAATTCCAACGTAGCAACCAAAACACCTGCATCAACCAGCGCCCGATTGTAAAAGTGGGCGACCAGGTGAAGGCAGGGGATGTGATTGCGGATGGTCCGTCGACGGAGCTCGGTGAGCTCGCGCTCGGCCAGAACGTGCTCGTCGCGTTCATGCCATGGAATGGTTATAACTTCGAGGATTCGATTCTGATTTCGGAACGTCTCGTCGCTGAGGATCGCTTCACTTCGATTCACATCGAAGAGTTCGAGATCATGGCGCGCGATACGAAGCTTGGGCCGGAAGAGATCACCCGTGACATCCCGAACGTGGGTGAAGAAGCGCTGCGTTCGCTCGATGAAATCGGTGTGGTGCATATCGGTGCGGAAGTGAAACCGGGCGATATTCTCGTCGGTAAAGTTACGCCGAAATCGGAAAGCCCGATGACGCCGGAGGAAAAACTCCTGCGCGCCATCTTCGGTGAGAAAGCTTCGGATGTGCGTGATAGTTCGTTGCGTCTGCCTCCGGGCAACCAAGGTACGGTTGTTGGCGTGCGGATTTTCAGCCGCCGCGGCATTGAAAAAGACGAGCGCGCGATTTCGATCGAGCGTGCGGAGATCGACCGTTTAGCAAAAGACCGTGACGATGAGCGCGGCATTGCTGAGCGCTATATCTACGATGCGTTGAAGAACTATCTCGTTGGCAAAACCGCCGTGAAAGGGCCGAAAGGCTTTAAAACGGATAAGGCCATCACCGAGGCACAACTGCAGGAAACGGCCCGTGGCCTCTGGTGGCAGATTGCGTTGAAGGACGAGAAAGCGATGAAGCAAATCGAGGCGCTGAAAAAGCAGCTCGATGATGCGATCGACTCGCTCAACAAGCGCTTCGAGGAGAAGGTCGAGAAGGTTCAATCCGGTGATGATCTCATGCCGGGCGTTCTCAAGATGGTGAAGGTATTCGTTGCCGTGAAGCGCAAGCTGCAGCCTGGCGATAAAATGGCTGGTCGCCATGGTAACAAAGGGGTGATCTCCAACATCGTGCCGGTCGAAGATATGCCGCACCTTGAGGATGGCACGCCGGTCGATGTGGTGCTGAACCCACTCGGGGTTCCATCGCGGATGAACGTCGGTCAGATTCTTGAGACCCACCTT
>JBGAJE010000080.1:0-7743 GCA_044225085.1 Rickettsiales bacterium
TTGTTTTTGGGTGTGATGGAATTTGGGTTGATGTCGCTGACGCAGGTGGTGCTTGAAGCGTCGCTGACGCAAGCTGCGCGTACGGCTACGATTGGCGCGACGGCGACGGACGGATGCGACCGCGCTTCGGTGATCGTAGCGCTGATGCAGGATAAAATTCGCGGCTTGCCGAATAGTAGTCTTGCCAATGTATCGGCTGCAGTGGTGACGGCGCCTGGAACAAATCCGACGCGTGCGAAAGATGTGTGCTTGGATGATCCGGCTAATCCCTATCCGCCGGCATGTTTGGGCGCCTATATCGAAAATAATGGCAATAGCACTTACGATCCGCCCGCTGGTGGGACGTGTCTAGGTAAGGGTGGGGATCTGGTGGAGATTCGAGTGACCTATCCGTGGCGAGTATTGGTGCCGTTTCTTGGGTTTTTGTATCCGCACGGGGTGCATGTGATTAATACCACGATTGTGGTGAAAAACGAGCCGACAGCACCATGAAGCATCCTCTCCATATCGTTGGTTTTATTCGGTTGCTGTTGCGTCAGCGGGCCGGGACGGCATTGATTGAGTTTGCGCTCGTTTTCCCGTTTTTGTTTATTTTGATTTTTGGGGCGATTGAGCTGACGCGCTATGTGCTCATCAACCAGAAGTTAGAGAAGGCAACATGGGTTGTCTCGGGTGTGGTGACGCGGGAGCCGACGGCAACGAAAGCGACCCCTACGGTGCCGGCGAGCGGGGTAACGGTCGCGGAGTTGCAAGCGAATGCATTCCCGAACTTCGATAGCACGATGGGTGTCTATGGTTGCTGTGGGCCGACGCAGACGACGAGTGAGGGGGTCATTGTCACCTCGATTTATAAATACGGGCCGGGAGAAAAAGCGGGATGCAATATCGGTACAGAACCGGATTGTTTGCGCGTGCAATGGCAGATGGGGTATTTGCCACCAGGCTCGGCACCGGGTGGAAGCGCCGGTGAATGGACTAGCGCCATCACGGGTATTGGGATTACACAGCGTGGCGCTATGTTGGGGTTATGCAATGCGGCGCGTGTTTGTCAGCAGCCGACTGGAGCCTTCGCCGCGGTTGGCACGCAGCCGCTGACCGGAGAAGAACAGGCAAATATTCAGAATATGATCGCTGACGAAAACATGATTGTGACGGAATCATTCTATCAATATCAGCCGCTGCTGGAGCCGTTATTGACGCGTGTATCGCCGGCGCCGGGGGAAGCGCCGTTCTCGGTGGCCTCGACCTGGATGGCGCGCCGCATCTTTGCTTATCCGCGGGAAGGGGATCTGAAAGATCTGCCTCCCGATTTCCATGTACCGTGAGGTTATGATGCGTATTTTCTCTTCCTTACAGCGACTTTGGGTAACCCGTGATGGTAGCGTGCTTATCTTTGTGGGGCTTGGGTTTTTGATCCTGGTGGCGCTTGGCGGTGCGGGGATCGATATGGGTCGCGCGCAGCTTATTCACGCCAAATTCCAGCAGGGCACAGATGGTGCGGGTTTGGCGTATGCGGGGTTACCGGGTGCGGCGACGCCGGCGCAACGCACGGCGGCGGCAAATCGCTATTTTCAGTTAAACGTCCCGGCGGTTTATATGGGTGTTGCGCGTCCGGCACTAAGTATTGCACCGGATGGCACGGGCGGTGTGACGATCAGTACGGCGGCGGTGCAGATGCCGACGAATTTTATCCGGTTCGCACCGAGTGGGCCGACCGAGTTGACGATTAGTGCGACTAGCCGCATTAGCGCTAACTCGACGCCAGTAGCTTATGATTTGGTGCTCGCGATCGATAATTCGGGTTCGATGGCGGATGATGTCGGATCGCCGGTGCCGACGCGGCCGGGTGGTGGAACGCCGCGTGATAATGGCGTAAATACATGCTTGGCATATTATCATTTAATTTTAGATCCGCATCCGGAGTTTGGTCCGGTTGACGAAAGTATTTGCCGGGGTATGAGCGACGGCGGCACACCGCCAACGCATGATCCGGCTTTAGGATTGACTAATAGTAGCCGTTTAAATGCAGCACTGGCAGCGGCGGATATTATTGCCAATAGGCTACTTAACCCCAATACAACGGGCAGTCGTGTTGGTGTGGTTACGTGGAGTACGTTCTTTATTGCTGAGCAGCCGCTTGTTAGTGATTACAGCGCAGTAAAAACCGCCTTGAATAATATGTTTGCCTTTGGCGCAACCAACAGCACCGCCGGGTTAGAGCACGCGCAAGCGCAGCTCGCGGGATTGGCTCCTGGGCATGTGCCGGCAGTGGTGTTGCTGACAGATGGGTTTAACACGACTACGGCGCGTAACCTGCATTATGTTGATACCTCGGTCTCACCTTCAAATGTTCTTGATGATGATAATTGCACGACGTGGGATAAGGATCTTTCGGATACGCCTCTACCCGTCTGCAGCGCTACAAACAGCGCCTCACTTTCTGCCTGCCGGGCAATTAAAGCGAACGGTGGGGTCGTTTATACGATTGCATTCGGCGCGGACGTCACGACAGGGTCGCAAGCGGCGGCGGCACAAGATTTCCTGAAGAACTGTGCGTCGGGCGATCCGGCGACGAACACCGATCAATTTTTCTTCATCGCGCCAGATGCGGCGACACTGGATGATGCATTTACTAAAATTCTAGTGAGCTTAAAGAAGATTCGGATTTCCGGTTAAGCGCGGCGGCGAGCTATTGTTTTATTGGCTGAGCGCGGGTGCGGCATGTAGCAAGGTGCCGTCGTGATTCACGTGGTGCACGGGGCCGGTATGATGCACGCGGTGCACAGCATTTTCAGGGATTTTGGCAACGTGTGGGGTATGGGGCGCCGCTGAAGCTTCACCCATCTCTGCACGCTCGAGCTGCATCGTGGAGCCTTTGGCGATGACACCGTTTTTTTCGTCATCGGCGGCCTTAACTTCTGTCGCTATGGTGGGGATTGGATAGCGTGCGACGACGTCTTCAAGCGAGCGGCCTTGTTGTAGCATGGTTTGCATCGTCTTAACCACTTGGATGCCGTAGCGATTGGCAATTTCAATGGTAGCAAGGGTACGTCTGGGGTCACGAATATCAATGAGGTCGTGACCTAGTAAGTAGATGAATTTGGGAAGCGCAAACTCGGCTTGGTGCACCGCATGGCCGGTCGTTGGATCAATCACAGCGCGGTGTTTGTAGGCATAAGTTTGGTTCATCAGCTCGGTGATGCGCTGGAAGATGGGTTGGCTCTCGGCCCAACGCGAGCCTTCGCCAGTTCCGCGTTCGACGACGTTGTTGAACATGCGGTCGGGTTGATAGGCTTCGGCGTAATGTTGATAGAGATCGAAGATTTCACCGACGCTGATGGGTTGGCCGAGGCCGTTACGCGGGTTGATCTTGTTGTTGATGAAGGTGATCAAGTCCTCGAACATGGTGGTTTTGCGTTTCCAGGTTTCGCCGAAGGCTTGCAGGGCTTTGAGACCGACCATCAAATCGCCGAGACCAGTGGAGCGCAGTGCGGCGACAGGGAAGAACAGCACATCCGTCAGCGCGCGCTTGAAGAGGCGGTGCCAGAAGTTCTCCATCGTTTTTTGCACGATGCGGTTGTTGCTTTGCTGCAGATCTTTGAATGTAATTTTTTCGGCGGGCTTGCCGTTTTCTTCGGCGACAGCTTCGCGGAAAATATTCTTTGCGTCTTTGTAAACCGTCCAGCTGTAGCTTGCGGTTAGGGCCAAGCTGCCGATACCCATGGTGAGGTTGTAGGCAAGCGCCGATTTGTTTTCCAAGGTCGAGTGCGGAAATTTTTTCTGGAGCCATTCGCGCGGGCCGGTGAAAAAGCTTTGTGTCCATCGGGCGAAACGGTTGCCGGTGTAGGGCTTATCCTCGAACAAGGTTCCGAGAATACCGCGTGGCACATAACGTGCTGGCAGTGCGAGCAGCAGGTAGCGCACATATTCCGACGTGGGTGCCAGCGTCGATTGTGTTTGGGTGTGTGGCGGGACGGCGGCGGCGAGGTTATTATTATTCGCAACCGGCGTGATGGGGTCTGGGCTAGCAGAAGACGATACGCTGCTGTCGTTCGCCACAGGGGATGGCGTTGGGGTTGGCGCTAGCGGTTCCAGCGCGGTGGTGGGTTGTGACGACGGATCGGTCATCGTTGCCTGCGACTTATTTTTACCCTCTCATTCTACGCGAGTGGGGGCAGCAAAACATCTGACTTTTCATGAAGATTTGATGACAGTTGCATGGCTTAACGGGGGTGGCTATGCGGCAGATGCATAGCTGGGGCGGAACGAAAAACGGCCTATTATTGAAATAACTTCAATAGGTTGATCCATTCTGGTGCGGCGAGCTAGGGCGAGGAAGATAGTGGCGGCGGTGCGCATGATGAGCCAGCGGAGCAGGTGGTTGGCCTCGAGCTTGGGGGTGCCAGTGCCGATCCAGGGTAATGTGCCGTCCGGCGTGATGCCGCCGAGGGCGATGTTGAGCAGATAAGCGACGGTACCGCGCCAGCTGCGCGTGCGGAAAATAGCGAAAGGTCGTGCACCGGGCGTGAAGAGGGCGGCGAGGATGAGGAAGATGTTGGCCAGCAGGCGTGGGAGGCAATCGAGCAAGTGGAAGAGCGCGCTGGCGGCCCAGCCATAGGCAGGGGTGCGATCCTGCTGGTAGGTGGTTGCGGTGGCGAGGTAGATGAAAGCCATCGGTAGGCCGCCCAAGAGGTACCAAAAGCTGGTGCCGACGACGATGGCGAAGCGCTCGCTGTTCTCGAGGATAGTATAGCGGATGACGGCATGGGTGTCGGCGAAAAGGAAATAGCCGCCGGGGAGCTCGAGCGGGAGAGCGGCGCTGCGGGCGCGTTGCCAGAGGCTCAGAAGGTGAAATGTGGCGAACGCGCGGCCATAGAGGGCGGCGAGGATGAAGAGGGTGAGCAGGTCAAAGCCTGGAACGGGACGGGCGAGTAGCAGGCCTAACAAGACGGTCGGCACCAGAATGATAATCAGCCCGACGATGCCACGATACACCCGCACGGCGGTGCTGCGCTTGGGCCGGTTGAGCTTGCGAGCGAGGGTGGCAATGGCGCGATGGAAACGGGCCGCTAAGCTATTGATACCGCTATAGCGGGCAAGGAATTCACCCCCCAAAAACCCAATGCAAAGAACCGGCACCAGCCACTGGGCACGGGTGCTGATGAGATGGAGGAACGTTTCGGCGGTCATCACGTGGGGAGTGTATGGGGGGTGGGGGAGGCTGTCATCACGAAAATGTCATGAAACGTTCATGGAACTGTCATGTATAAGCCATAAGGTGAATCGATTATAACGATACAGAGCTTAATACTATGAGTGATGTGTACCGTGATTCTGCTCAAACTTTCTGCAATGAGGCAGCTGGTATAGAAGGACCGGCAGTGAGTATCTATGTGCTCGATGGACAGACGGTTATCGATCTGGCAGGCGTCCAGATTTCACACACTCACTTTGCGGTGCCTGGCGGGGGATTTGAACTAATGCTCGTGCTCGAAGGCCCTGATGGCCAGGAACTTTTAGAGTGTTTTGATGATAGGCCCGCTGAAAAGTACTACGGTGGATATACAATAAAATCTGCCACGCTAGCGCACCGGCATGATGGTTGGGACGTGTCGTCGTTATCCGTAGAATCATCGAATAGGGTGCCACCTCAAGGAGCCACGTCCACTGCCCGATTGCCGGAGAGCCATAAAGCCAGGAGGCATCTAGCGCGGCGGGGCCGCGATGAAGCAGATCGTGGTTCAGAGGGTTGGGAGAAATAGATTACGTCGTCGCAGGTGTTCCGGTTTTGGTGTTATCGGCCGGCGGTGGCGGTGGGGCGGCAGCGACAGCTTTTTTCTTTTTGCGTGGGTCGTAGGGTTCTTGCACCGGTAGGGTGATGGGCGGCAGGAGACGTTTTTTGAAGAAGCCGTCTTTGAAGTAGAAAATCTTTTTGCATTTAATCGGTGGGAAGGACTCGACGAGGATGATCTGCTCGTCGCGCGGGAGTTGGATGACTTCTTGCGGTAGCAGCAGGGCGCGCTGGGTTTCGCTAACTTGCATGGTGCGGCTTGCCGGGTTGAAATCGATGAAGCGTGGTTTGTTGAGCGATTCTTGCACAGCGGTTTTGTTGCCCACCAATTGGCTGATCATGTTCGCGGTTTCGATGTTGTTCGCGGAGAAGGTGACGCGGTAATAGCTGTTCGACAGGAAGCTGTTCATGCCGGCTTCTTCGTAAATACCCTTGAGCTGCTGTGTATCCTGTACGATGAGGAAAAGCTTCACGCGGTAACCGCGGAAATAGGCGATCCCGATCTGGAATTGCGGCATTTCACCGAGCGATGGGAACTCATCCATCATGAGTCGGTCGCTTGTTGGTAGAAGACTTTGAGGAGCGGTTCCAAGCGCTGTAAGTTGTCGGGCGTTACGCCGCAATAGACGGTTTGTTTTTTCTTCTTCATGGTTTGCAGATCGAAGTCGGAGCTTGCGGTCGTCGTGTCGATCAATGGGTTGGCCCAAAGTTCGAGGCCGGAGTTGAGGGTGGAGACGACGCCGGAGCGTTCCTTATCCGCTTTTTGCAGGAAGGCGGCGATGTTCATGTAGGCGACGGGGTGAATTTTGCCGCCGATTGTGTCTAGCACCACGGCGAGGTTGTAAACCACATCATCCGAACGCATGGTGCGGACGACTTCGCCGAAGCTCGTGACCTTCTCGGGCACGGCGCAGAGATAGAGGATCACGCCCAGCATGAGCGAGCGTGCTTCGTTTTGCCAAAATTCCTGCTCGGGGAGGACTAAGTTACAGATTTTCTGCACATCATCGACCATTTGGCCGGGTTTTTCGCTGATCCAATCGAGCGGGTTGTAGCAATGGCTGACGCCGTTGGGGTCCGCCGGGTTCCAGACGTAGCATTGCTGGCCGAGGCGTTTGCTGCGGTAGCCGGAGGTGAGCTCGTAGTTCTCCATTTTAATATCGTGGCAGATGACGGACTCTTCCCAATACAGCAGGTTTGGGATCACGAAGCCGACCCCCTTACCGGATCCGGTTGGTGCGAAGAGAAGCACGTGCTGGAAGTCGTCGATCACTAAGTAATTTGCTGCGCCGGTGCGGCCAAGAAGGAAGCCTTTTTTGGCACGCATTTTGGCGCGGCGGATATCCGATTCACTGGCCCATTTGGCATCGCCGTGGATTTTTTCCTTCTTGCGATAGGGTCGAAAATCCATCAGCGGTGCGCGCATCATGAAAAGCGTGAAGAGGCCGAGGAAAATACCGCCGCCGAAGGGGCCGTAGAATTTGGCGTCAAACGCAGCGTTGAAATAGGCTTGGCGGTATTCTGGATATTGTTTGTAATAGCTTGCCTGCTGATGAATAGCACGATAGCCGCCTGCAATACCGATGGGGTTAGCGGCTGACATGACATAGGTAACGATCGATGCGGGCTGTTGCTGCTGCAAGGCCGAGAGATAGCGATGGCCGAGGGTAAAGCCAATCACCATACCCGCGTAACTCGGCACAAGCAGCACCGTGCCGATCAAGATCGTCAGGATGACTTTATTTAATATCGCTTTGACGTATTCGGGCATGGGGCGAGGTGTTCCTTTTTACCCGGTTGTAGAGGATTTCATACCGGCACGCAATGTGTGCGTGTGGGCTAATAGCGCAGTGTCTCGAGCCGCGCGGATTGTGGGGCGAGATCGCGCCAATGTGCGAGGTTGAGGCTCAACACCGCGCAAGCGGAAGTTGGGAATTTAAGAATGAGGCGGT
>JBGAJE010000081.1:0-8018 GCA_044225085.1 Rickettsiales bacterium
CGAAACTTCCTGCTGCGATCGTTTAAACACTTACACCACCTAGTAGGCAACACCCTGATGGGTGACTATATATGGGGTTTATGGGATTGCAAGCAGGGCCGCCGAGTTATTCAGAGGCCAAGCTAACAAAGGGGAATTAATTGTCGTCGGCGCGGTTGGGGTCGGTGAGCCAGTGCATGAAATGGTTGCCCATGCCGCCGCCGGTTGGTGTGGTTCGGCCATTGACGGTAATGGTGCCGGAGGTGACGTTCTCTGCGCCCGCCTTAAGTCCTTGCGCCATGGCGGTGATGCTATTGTTGCCAGCGGAGAAGCCGCGCTGGAACCCGTCCCCAAAATCTTTGACGACACCGGAATCCTCGCGACCGAGGAGGGGGATATCCACCGTTTCCACGCCGCGTGGGTTCTTTCCGCCGCCCAGTTGCGGTGCATAGGTTGCGCCCATGCCGCCTGCGAGATATTGCGCCATGGAGGGGAGATAGCGCAATAGCCCATCTACAATATAAGCTAACACGGCGATCGAAGCGAGGCCCGCGAAGGTGAATTTCAGGAGTGAGTTGACGACCTTATTGCTTGGCGCATTGCCACCTTCGGGCGCAGCGGCGGCAAGTGCGGGAATGGGTTTTGGTGGGTCATCCTTACAGACGAGCTTGCCCTTTTGAATGAAGTCTTTGTAGCCGCATGTGGCTGTGTCGCCGCCATCACTCGCATCGCGCCCGCTGCAATCGGGAACGATTTCTGTGCCGGGATCGTCTTTGAGTACGGCTTTGAATTCGCAAATGGTGCAATATTCCCACGGCAGGCGGAAGGTCGTGCCCTCCGGCGTTTCCTGGTAGGCTTTGGGAATAATGATGTCGGCAAAGCTGCTCGTGATGTTGGAGGAGTTCATGCAAAGCGTGACGGTGAAAACGAGGAACGCAAAGAGTAATACAATTTGTAACGTGAATGAAACGATGTAGCCCAACCACTTATCAAATAAGGCGCGCGTTTGGCGGAAGAGGAAGAAGGAGAGAAAGAACGGCGCGAGGGTCAGCAAGAAGGAAATGCCTACAAGGGCATAGACATAACCAAACACCGCGCGCAGGAAGGTCAGCGCAATTTTAGCAATGATGAGCAGCGAAAGGTACGTCATCGGCGGAAAAGCGACGGCCATGAGAGCGAGCACGGCGAAGATGGCATCTTTACAGTAATCCGCATCTGTGTTTTTGCGGCCGACATAATCGGTGGCATAGCGGATGGTTTGGGCGACGAAGCGGTCGAGATACGCGTAGGCATCGACACTGGTGCCGGCACCCTCAGGCGGCGGTGGAAGGTAACTTGTGACGAGCGTGGTAACGCTATCGCGCACGCCGGTGATGAGGAATTTATAGCCGAAGCCGATGAGGTAATCGGCCTGGGTCGCGAAGACGAGAACGAAGGCGATTTTGATCAAGAATATTTGAAACTCGCGCGCTGTGGCGGGGATGACGCCGATGGTGAAGCCAAGCCCGAAAACGAGGACGGCGATGGTGAGCACCGCGACCACCGCAGGGGTGAGGGTGGTGATCATGCCGCAGAACATATTGCCGAGCAGGTTGCTCGAGAGTTGTTCCATGTTGCAGATGATGAACGAGAAGATGTTATTGAAGGAGATCGTTGTCGGACAGCTGCCGCGCGATTCATAGAGCGTGCCGGTTGCGGTGCCGCCAGAGCAAGAGAAGTCGCCGTAACTACCAAATGATTGGGCGAAGGCTGGTTGAGCGATGATAAGCAACCCTGCCATCGCGAGTAGCATGGCAAAGCAAGGATACCATCGATTCATGTGTGTCATACGACGTGTTTTTTCGGGTTCATGAGATCGGCGAGTTGATCAGCCGGAGATTGGGCGACACGACCGCTTAATGTGTTCAGCATTGGTGTGCCGAGGGCTGAGAGATTCATTTTTAGTACCACAGATTCGCTGCCGCGTTTTTGAAGTATCTGGTGTGTCCTGCCATCGATATAGGCAAGGGTCGACATATCTTGGGGCGTGAAGCCGAAACCCATGGCGTAGCCTGCATCGGGCGCGCGGTCGGCCATCGCAAAAATGGTGGCGGTTTTGCTGCTGAGTGCGGGAGTGAAGCTGTAACTACTGCTCGCTTGGACATGATGAGTGGTCAGGATGGTGGCGGCATTGGCGTTGGTAAAAAAATCATAAAGTTCGGCCGCTCGGGGTCCGAAGAGCGGCGTGTCGAGGAGGGTGAAGCCTTCATCGAGCACAATGAGGGTGGGTTTGCCATCGAGCGCCATGGTGAGGCGCTGAATGAGGTAGTTCGCGAGCGGGATACGGGTGGCCGGTTCGGCCATCCAGCGTTGCAGATTCCAGCAGCTGAGGGCGCCAGGTTTGAAATCGTCTTCCGGCATATCGAATAAATCGCCCCAGGTGCCGCCGATGCAGAAAGGTTGGAGTTTATTAGCCAACAATGGGTCTTCGCCACGAATGATCGGTAGCGAAAGGCGGCGATTGGCGCGTGGCTGCTGCATGATGTGATCGATCAGCGAGTGTAAGAATTCGGCGAGACCGCCACTCATTTGTGCGCCTTCAGGGTCGATGAGGTTCATCAACCAAAGCGGAAGCGAGGAAGTCACGGTTCGACGGATCATCTTCAATCAAAAGCGGATTCAAGCGGCACCGCGCGGTGCCTGGCTCGACAACGGTTCCGCCCATAGCGTCGATGACGGGTTTGGCGCGGCCGCTTGTGTCGAGATACCAGATGGATATGGGGAGGCGACGGGCTTGCGTGAGGAGAAAATGCGTGAAGCTGGTGACGCCTGTACCGGGCTCGCCAAGCACCATGGTGTGGCCGCTGGTGCCGAGGTGAAAATTGAAGAAATAGGGTGCGTCTTGCAGCGTCGTAAAAATGCTGACGGGGCTACCCCAGGGCGATCCTTTTGCGTTGCCCATGGGCGCCGTTTGTAAATTGGCGAAGCCAGCAAGATGTTCGGTGTCGACTGGCTGGTTGCGTGCGACAAAGGCAAAGTTAGCGGGTAGCTGCGCCCAATAGCATTCTTCGAAACGTAAATCTTCGCGGATGATTACCATGCCGAGGCGGTTGAGGGCTTTTTGTACGAGCTTGACGTTTTTTTCGAGCTGGCTGACGGAGGAGGCGATCAGAAAAAGGCTTGTTTGTTGTTCACCGAAATTGCGTGTTTCGGCGGCGGTGCGGTCGGCCATGAGGCGGTCGATTTCCATCCACTTGGCAAGTTCCTTGTCACCGCTCATGGTGAGATAGCGTGCTTGCTTTTCGTATGCTTCACGGGCTTGTGCACCGGGAAGAAAGTCAAAACATTGGGTGACGATGACTTCGCAAGGGATGTTTAGGAATTGGTCGATGCCCTCTAAGGTCGATTCTTTATATTCCTTCACCGTCAGGATGGCGGCGAAGCGACGATGGCCTTCGCCGGTGCGCACTTCCATGGCGTTATGGCCGAAGGTGATTTCGCCGGAGGTAAGTACGTGCGACAGGTCACGCCGCGGCACGGGCATCGGACGCGCTTCAAGATTGATGAGCTTCTCGAGAAACTCGAGCTGTTCGCTGTAGAAGGTCCCTTCGCGCTCGACGAGCGTGAGTAGGCGTGCGCCATAGGCGTCGAGTTTGCTGATAAGGCGCTTGGTGGTGTTAGCGAGTTGGCGGGCACTTTCTTCGAGTGCTGCGGTGCGTAATACACGTGTGCGGCCGGGGACAAGGCTTTGCATCAGCGTCGTGCGATTCATAAGGCCTGCTGCCTCGCCGGCTTTGACGATGGTGACGAATAGTTCGTTTACGAATGAGGTGGAGGTCGGGTATTGGGTGCGCCAGACCTCATCAATTTTGCCGGAAAAGGCGTCGGGGAAATGGGTGTGGGTAACGAGCGATTGTTGGCGGCGTAGCGTATGTAGCCAGATGGCGTAACTTGTATCGGGGATTGCTTGATTGATCGCTTGGCGAATGGCTTTGCGCAAGGTTGCGTCACTCTGATTTTCGAGTCCGAGGCCAGTGATTTTGATGATCTGTAACAGTTCGCCATCTTTGGTGGCGATGGTGTCGCGGTCGAACAGGCAAGCGTAAGGGACGAAGTCTGATTCAATCACATCCTCAGAGATATCGCGGAAAGATTCGAGATCGTGGGCTTCGGGCGAAGAAGCCCGTTTTGCTGGCGGACGCTGGGATGTTTTGGATGATGCCATGCCGACCTAATCAAATGGTAAGATCGCCGGCGCGATGAACTATCGGAGGGTGGAATCCCGGCTCTCTTAGAATGCCCGCTGTGGGGTGTGGTAGCGGAAGTGCAGGAGAAGGGCGCCGCCTCCGAAGAAACGACGCCCTCTGTTAGTTATATTTTAGACGCTTTTGCAACCTTCGTGGCCGCTCAACTCATTCACGATGGTCGGAGCACCGAAGATTACGGCAACGCCGATACCGACGATAATTGCCATACCCCACGATACTTTACCCATCAGGGCGCCGATACCGATCACGATGATTGCGAGGGTTGCAATCCCTTGACCAACGGTGCCGGTGAACCACTCGACCACGCCGCAAAGCAAGCTACCGATCGTGTCACCCGAGCCAGTCGGGGTGACATCACCCATCCCAAGAGCGCCTGAACCAGCCAGTGCATCGGTCGGAATAAGGGTGGCGGCATAGGCCATAACCAGACCCAGTGCCAACGACATCATTTTGTCAGATTGAATAGTTAGTTTCATAGTGACTCCATACTGTTAACTAATTGTTATTTAGCCAAAAATGGTTGAAATTGACTCTCGTTCCACCTTTGCTTTAACCCCGTTGTTAATAAATAGCATAGTTTTGTTACAGTTTTATGACAGTTTTATAGAAATCAGCGTAATTTGTTTACTATTTTCCTTATCCCACCGGCAATTATGCAACAAATTTGGCTCGCTTTTGGGAATTTATTCTTATATCACAAGACCTATTCATCCTGAAACCCAGAGGAGTTGTTATGAGCGCTGTTGCTAACAAATTGAAAGAGTTAGGTATTAATCTTCCGGAAGTTAGTTTGCCGGCGGCGAATTATGTGCCGTGTATGATTTCGGGCAATACGTTGTTTGTATCGGGTCAATTGCCCATGGAAGGTGGCAAGCCACAATTCATTGGGAAGGTGGGCAAAGAATTCACGATTGAGCAAGGGCAAGAATGTGCGCGTCTTTGCACGGTGAATATTTTGGCTCATGTCAGCAAGATTTTGGGTGGCGATCTGTCGCGCATTTCGAAATTGATTCGTCTCGGCGTGTTTGTGAACGCGGTGGATAGTTTTACCGACCACCCGAAAGTCGCGAATGGCGCATCGGATATGATGGTGAATATTTTCGGTGACGCAGGCAAGCATGCGCGTTTTGCCGTCGGTGTTTCCGGTCTGCCGTTCGGTGTTGCGGTGGAAGTGGATGCGACCTTTGAACTGAAGGCGTAGCGCTTGCGCTATTGGCTATTTAAATCCGAGCCATCTGCGTGGTCATGGGACCAGCAGGTCAAAGCGGGTGCGAAAGGCACGGGCTGGACAGGTGTGCGCAATCATCTCGCCAAACAGCAGATGATGGCGATGAAAAAAGGCGACCTCGGATTTTTCTATCATTCAAACGAGGGCAAAGAGATTGTTGGTGTGGTAGAAGTGATCCACGAATTTCACCCTGACCCGACGGATGAAACGGGTAAGTTTGGGATGGTGGATTTGAAGGCGATGAAGCCCATGCCCAAGCCAGTCACGCTTGCAGATATTAAAGTAACGAAAGCACTCGCGAAGATGTCGCTGGTTACTTCTGCGCGGCTTTCGGTGCAGCCGGTGACGAAGGCGGAGTGGGAGTTGATTTGTAAGATGGGTCAGCTTACACGGTAGCGAGCCAGGCGTGTTTAATCTCCCAGCCATTTAAGCGCCAGATGACATAAACACAGACTCCAGCAACGTAGGTATCAACCGCGTAATGCCAACCCAGGGCGATGGAGCTGATGAACATCAATATAGCGAAGGGAATGGTGAACCATTGGAGTGGTTTGGCATAGCGCCAACTGTGAAGCACCATCAGTATTACGACGGCCATATGCATGCTTGGCATGGCGGACATAATATTGGCGTGGATGTGTTTACTGTCTTGGTACCAACTTAGCAGAAGTGCACGATTTTTAATGGCGTCGCTGAGTGGATAGCTTGCGTTGATGGCATAGAGTTTGTCGACCAATGCTTGATTCATGGCGGTGAATTGGTCGTGATAAAGTAGGCTGTAGTAAGTTGGGCCCACGGACGTGAGAAGGGTGGCAAGACCATTCCCAATGAAAAACCAAATCATCAGAAAACTGCCGAGAAAAATGCAGCCGGCCCGGATTACTGCTCGCGGTGAAAATTTGCCAGAGCACGTAGATGAACATGCTGTAAAGCCAACCCTCATTATAAAGATGATCGAGCAGAAATATCATGCGCGGCGTGAGGTGGGGTGCGATGATGTCGTAAGGCCGTATGCCGAAATGAAGCCAGATATCGAGGCGCTGCAAAAATGTGTCAAGCGCGTAAGGATGTAGGAACGGAATGGCCGCTTTGACGTAACAAAAGGTCGACATGAGAAGATAAAATGTGATGGCGGTGGCAAGTATCCAAAAGTAACTGCGGCCGCAGGGTTGTTTTTTATGCATGTGCCAAAGCAAGTAGCCATAGCTCCCAAGTATCATAAGGCTAATAAGTGGGACGCTTGGGATTGGGTAATGGAAGACTGACTCTCCTGCGGGCAAGCGGGCGTTGATATAAAGGCAGCCAGTGAGATAGAGAATGATTGATACCGCGCAACTGCGTGTTATTCCCATACGGGAAAACATGGCCGGGAGCGGCGGTAGATCAATGTACATGCATGCTCATCATGGGTGAAGCTAGGCTGCTTTTTTTGCCAGTGCGACGCTAAAAGTCGCTTCGGTTTTGGCTTTTATTTCCTCAAGTGTCACGCCGTCGGCGAGTTCGATCAGTTGCATCGCGCCGTTGACAATTTCGAAGACGCCAAGATCCGTGATGATGAGATCGACAACGCCGACGCCGGTCATCGGTAGGGAGCATTCATGCACCAGCTTTGCGGACCCGTCTTTTGCGTTATGCTCCATGATGACGACGACGCGTTTGACGCCGGCGACGAGGTCCATCGCCCCGCCCATGCCTTTGACCATTTTGCCGGGCACCATCCAGTTTGCGAGATCGCCGCGCTCATTCACCTGCAGCGCGCCGAGAATCGTGAGATCGACATGCCCGCCGCGGATCATGGCGAAGCTCAGTGCGGAGTCGAAATAGACGCTTTCGGGCAACTGCGAGATGGTTTGTTTGCCGGCGTTGATGAGGTCCGCATCGACTTCGTTTTCAAGCGGAAAGGGGCCCATGCCGAGCATGCCATTCTCTGACTGCAACGTCACTTTCATCCCAGCTGGGATGTGGTTGGCGACTAGCGTTGGGATGCCGATGCCAAGATTGACGTAAAACCCATCGCGCAGTTCTTTCGCGGCGCGTAGGCACATTTGATCACGATCCCAGGGCATAAATCCTCCTTATGCAGCTTTGCGCACGGTGCGTTGTTCAATCCGTTTTTCAAACTTCGCGCCTTTGAAGATGCGCTGAACGAAAATACCCGGTGTGTGGATGTCATCCGGCGGTAGTTGACCCACTTCGACCAACTCTTCCACTTCGGCGATGGTGATTTTGCCGGCCATGGCCATCATTGGGTTAAAATTACGGGCGGTTTTGCGGAAGATGAGATTGCCGTCCGTGTCGCCCTTCCAGGCCTTGATGATGGAGAGATCGGCAGTGAGGCCGGTTTCCATTACGTATTTCTCACCGTTGAATTCACGGATTTCTTTGCCATCGGCCACAATGGTGCCGACGCCGGTTTTAGTGAAGAAAGCCGGAATGCCGGCGCCGCCGGCGCGGATGCGCTCTGCTAGAGTGCCTTGCGGATTAAACTCAATCTCAAGCTCGCCGTTTAAATATTGGGTTTCGAATGTTTTGTTTTCGCCGACATAGGACGAGATCATTTTTTT
>JBGAJE010000082.1:0-7574 GCA_044225085.1 Rickettsiales bacterium
CGGACAAGGCGGCGTATAATGCGAAAATTCAGGCGATCGAGCTTGATCCGCTCAAACCCACGGCGGCGTCCAAAATCGTCGCTGAGTTTAAGGGCGTCACCAAAACCTTCACGCGTGAGGGGAAGAAAATCAAAATTCTCGACAATTTCTCGCGCCGGATTGTGAAGGGTGATCGGATTGGGATTTTGGGGCGTAATGGCTCGGGGAAATCGACATTTTTAAAAATGCTCATTGGCGAGCTTGAGTCTGACAGCGGCTTTATCTTCCGCAGCAAGAAAATTGACCTCGCTTATTTCGACCAGCACCGCACGGCGCTCGACCCCAGCAAAACGCTCTGGCGAACGCTGGCGCCGAATGGGGATTATGTGTTCCTCGGCACGGGCGAGCACCGAAAGCATCTGCATGTGGCGGCGTACCTGAAGAAATTCCTGTTCGACCCTAAGCGCGCGAAGGATGAAGTCGGCACGCTCTCGGGCGGGATGCAGAACCGACTAATGCTGGCGCGCACGCTGATTAACCCCGGCAATTTGATGATCCTCGATGAGCCGACGAACGATCTCGATATGGATACGCTCGATATGCTGCAGGATATTTTGGCGAACTATCAGGGCACGTTGATTATCGTCAGCCATGACCGGGATTTCCTGGATCGCACGGTGACTGAGGTGCTGGCGTTCGAGGGCCAGGCGCAGGTGGATTCGTATATCGGTGGGTATTCGGATTATTTGGAGGCAAAGAAATCGAACGAGGCGAAGGCGAAGAAGCCGAAGCACGCTAACGCGCCCATACCCAACGCAACGGGCTCTCCAAGCCAGACCCCGTCATCCGACGGGGTGACAACGGAGAAGAAAACTTCCAGCCTAAGCTTCACCGAGGCGCACGAACTCAAAAACCTCCCGGCGCTTATCACAACGTTGGAGCAGGAGATTTATAACCTGCAAACGGTGATGGATGATCCCGAGCTCTATACCAAAGACCCGACAAAATTCGACAAAACCTTGCGCTTGCTAGCGCGCGTGCAGGCGAAATTGGAAGAAGCGGAAATGCGGTGGGTGGAGTTGGAAAGCAAAACGGCAAACTAACTCCGCCTGTCATCCCGGACTTGATCCGGGATCCATCTTCTTAAGAGATATTTTCGTCGCAGACGCTCCTTCGATGGATCCTGAAACAAGTTCAGGATGACGGGAAATAATCATCGAATCCCATTGCGCCTGCCGCCACCATCCACTAAATACATCCCATCGTTGTAAATTGGAGAAATCCACATGGCCATGCCGCGCAGTGTGTTGCTGATCGTTACGGGGTCGGTGGCGTCGTATAAGGCGCTGGAGCTGGTGCGGTTATTGCGCGGGCAGGATGTGGCGGTGACTGCCATTCTCACCAAAGGCGGGGCACAGTTTATTACGCCGCTCGCGGTTTCTTCCCTCACGGGCACGAAGACGTATGACGACCTTTTCTCCCTCACCGATGAGGTGGAGATGGGGCATATCGAGCTGTCGCGCAGCGCGGATGTGGTGCTGGTCGCGCCCGCGAGTGCGGATATTTTGGCGAAGATGGCGAGTGGCATTGCGGATGATCTGGCGACAACGGCGCTGCTGGCGACCAACAAACCGGTGATTGTGGCACCGGCGATGAATCATAAGATGTGGAGCCATGCGGCAACCCAACGCAACATCGCGCAGTTGAAGGCAGATGGTGTGGCGGTGATTGAGCCGACTGAGGGCGAAATGGCCTGCGGTGAGTTTGGTGTCGGGCGCATGGCCGAGCCTGCGGAGATTGTGAAGTTTCTTTCTGCCCCCCCCACTCATTCTCGCGAAGCCAATCCACTTCCTTCGAAGGCGCGCCCGGTGAAGGAGATTCCTGCTTTCGCAGGAATGACAAATATATTTAATGGCGGGGTCAAACCCCTCGCTGGCAAACACGCGATTGTTACTAGTGGCCCAACCGTTGAGGCGATTGATCCGGTGCGTTACCTCGGCAATCACTCGTCCGGCAAGCAGGGGCACGCGATTGCGGCGGCGCTCGCGGCAGCGGGCGCGCGGGTGACATTGGTTTCGGGCTCCGTGCCACTGGCAACGCCGGAGGGCGTCACCGCCGTGCATACGAAAGATGCGGCGAGTATGTTGGCGGCGGTCGAGCGGTCGCTCCCGGCGGATATTTTCGTGGCGGCGGCGGCGGTGGCCGATTGGCGGCTGGCGGAACCATCGCTGCAGAAGCTGAAAAAGAAAACGAGCAGCGCGAAGCTAACGCTGGAACTGGTGCCGACGGTTGATATTCTGGCGACCATCGCCCATGCGAAGCAACGACCGGCGCTTGTCATCGGCTTTGCGGCGGAAACCGAAAAAATGCTCGAGCACGCCCGCGCCAAACGTGAGGCCAAGGGTTGCGACTGGTTGCTCGCGAATGCCGTCAGCGGCGGAGAAGTGTTCGGCGCTGACACCAACACCGTCACCTTCATCACCGAAGCGGGCGAAGACGCCTGGCCGCGCATGAGCAAGCAGGCCGTGGCGGAGAAACTCGTCGAAAACATCACAGCGCATTTCGCGACAAAAAAACTGAAAGGAAAATTTGCATGAGTAAGCCTGTCACCATCTCCATCACCCGCCTGCCCCACGCGGCGGATCTGGCGCTGCCCTCTTACGCCACGGAACATAGCGCGGGCATGGATTTGCTTGCGGCCATTGATGCATCACGCACATTGGCACCGGGTGAGCGTGCGTTGATCCCAACGGGGCTTTCGATTGCCTTGCCGGATGGGTATGAGGCGCAGATTCGGCCGCGCTCCGGCCTCGCGCTCAAAAACGGGATCGCACTGGTGAATTCGCCGGGGACGATTGATGCGGATTATCGTGGCGAGATTGGGATTATTATCATCAACCACGGCCATGAGCCGTTTGTGGTCGAGCGCGGGATGCGCATCGCGCAGATGGTGATTGCGCCTTATACCCGCGCGCAGTTCTCCGAGGTGCTGGAATTGCCGACCTCCCAACGTGGCGCGGGCGGATTTGGCTCGACGGGTACGAAGGGTTAGCGGTGCTCCTCCCCTCCAAAAAAATCTTCTATGCGATCGAGGCGGTGCTTTACATTGCCTATAACGCAAAGGCGGAGCCAGTGGCGGGGAGCGATGTGGCGGGCGCGCAGAATTTGCCGACGCGGTATCTCGAGCCGATGATGCAGAAGCTGGTGCGCACCGGCATTTTGCGTGGCGTACGCGGGCCGCTGGGGGGCTATATGCTCGGGCGTGAACGGCGACGGATTACGCTGGCTGACATTTGCACGGCGCTAGGAGAGGACAAGCTTCCGCCCGCGACGACGACGCTGGGTAAAAAGATTCTCACCCCCGCCGCGCAGGAGCTCAACAGCGCGTGGCATGCGCGGCTTGCGGAAATCAGCATCGCGCAATTATGCGAGCAGGCAACGGCCGCGCATATTCCACTCGCTAAAACAACACCCAACGATTTCACGATTTAGGAGGCTTTATGCCAACCACGATTCGCCCTGCCCTTGACCATCTCGATGCCCCGCGTGGGCGCATGTATGACAGTATTTTGGAAACGGTCGGCCATACGCCACTGGTGAAGCTGAACCGGATTGCGCAGCAGGCGGGTGCGGTGGCGGATGTGTATGCGAAGCTCGAGTTTTTCAACCCGCTCTCCTCGGTGAAGGATCGGATTGCGCTGTCGATGATCGAGGCGGCGGAGGCATCGGGCAAGCTGGCGCCGGATGCGGTGCTGGTGGAGCCGACTTCGGGGAATACTGGGATTGCGCTCGCGTTTGTGTGTGCGGCGAAGGGGTATAAGCTGATTCTCACCATGCCGGAATCCATGTCGCTCGAGCGGCGGAAGATGCTGAAGTTTTTGGGTGCGGAGCTGGAGCTCACCCCTGCCCCCAAAGGCATGCGCGGGGCGATAGAGAAGGCGGAGGCGATTGTGGCCGCAAACCCGAAGGCGCTCATGCTGCAGCAATTCAAGAATGAGGCGAATCCGCAAGTGCATATCCGCACCACGGCGCAGGAAGTGTGGGACGACACGGCAGGCAAGGTGGATGTGTTCATCAGCGGTGTCGGCACGGGCGGGACGATTACGGGCGTCGGCAAAGTGCTGAAGGAGAAGAAGCCGGGGGTGAAAATCATCGCGGTGGAGCCGGAGGATAGCCCGGTACTTTCCGGCGGCAACCCGGGGCCGCACAAAATTCAAGGCATCGGCGCGGGGTTTGTGCCGGAGGTGTTGGATCGTTCGGTGATTGATGAGGTGATTACCATCAGCAACGCCACTTCGTTCAACACCGCACGTGAGGCAGCGCGGCTGGAGGGGATTCCGGCGGGCATTTCATCCGGCGCGACGATTGCGGCCGCGCTCGAAGTCGCCAAGCGGCCGGAGATGAAGGGGAAGCTGATCGTGACCGTGGTTGCATCCCACGCCGAGCGGTATATTTCGACGGATTTGTTTGGGGATGTTTAACGCATAACCGTCATGCTGAACTTGATTCAGCATTCATCGAAGGAGCGTCTGCGACGCAAATATTGTTTAGATGGATCCTGAAACGAGTTCAGGATGACGATACGGAAAGCCTGTATGACTCCCGACCAACAACGCCGCTATATTCGACAGACGATGCTGCCTGAAGTGGGCGATGCGGGCCAAGCAAAGCTGCTTGCGACTCGTGTGCTGGTCATCGGCGCTGGCGGGCTGGGCTCGGCGGTGATTCCGTATTTGGCGGCGGCGGGGGTTGGGCATGTCGGGATTATCGATGATGACCGGGTGGAGCTTTCGAACCTCGCGCGGCAAGTGATTCATGAGACGGGCGATATCGGGCGGCTGAAGGTGGAGAGCGCGTCGGACCGCGTTGCGGAGATTAATCCGGCCTGCGCGGTGACGACTTACCCGTTCGCCATCACGGCGGAGAATGCGGAAGCAATCATAGGTGGAGAGGGTGCCTCTGCAAAAGCCCTCTCCCCTCGGGGGAGAGGGTTGGGTGAGGGTGGTTCCCACTGGCGAAAAACGGAGGAGAGCCCCCTCATCCCATCCTTCTCCCCCGAGGGGAGAAGGAGTGCGGAGGCACTCCCCACAACCACTACCGGCGGAAGGGAGAATATAGCCTACGACATCATCGCCGATGGGTGCGACAACTTCGCCTCGCGCTTTGCGGTGAATGCGGCGTGTGTGCGGTTGGGCATTCCGCTCGTCAGCGCCGCGATTGCGGGATGGGCGGGGCAAGTGATGACGGTGGCCCCTCGCCTCGCGCCTGGTTCAGCGTGCTATCAATGTGTGGTGCACCCGGATGCGCCGGAGGCGAATACGTGCCGCGAATCTGGCATCATCGGGCCATTGGCTGGGCAAGTGGGCAGCATGCAAGCGCTCGAGGTAGTGCGGCTGGCGCTGGGGATGCCGGCCTATTTAGGCAAGCTGGCGGTTATTGATGGTAAGGCGGGCACCCAGCGCGTGGTGGATGTGGCGCGGGATATAGGATGCCCCATTTGCGCCAACTTCTAAATTTGTCATTCCTGCGAAGGCAGGAATCCAGCGCGACGCATCTGCGCGCAAGTATCTTTTAAGAAGCTGGATCCCAGCCTGCGCTGGGATGACAAGAACACAGTCATCGCATGGACATTCCCGCCTACCCTGCTATAAATGCCGCATGAAACGCCTGATGCTTATTCTGATGTTGCTGGCCGCGCCTGCGTGGGCGGGGAATGAGCCGTCGATTTTGAATCCATCCGGCCTGCCGGTGCCGCGTTATGTGTCGCTGAAATCGGGAGATGTGAATGTGCGCGTGGGGCCGGGCAAGCGCTACCCGATTCAGTGGGTTTACTCGCGCCCGCAGTTGCCGGTGCAGATCATCGAGGAGTTCGCCCACTGGCGTAAGATCAAAGATTATGAAGGCGCGACGGGCTGGGTGCATAAAGGCATGGTGGATGGCAAACGCACGGCGCTGATTATGGATAAGCCGCAGAATCTTTACGCCAAGCCGGATGTGACGAGCCAACCCGTGATGCGGGCAGATGCGCTGGTGATCGGTCTCATCAAGGAATGTCAGCCCGATTGGTGTCGGCTGGAGATCGAAAGCCGCAAAGCCTGGATCCGCAAGGCGGATATTTGGGGCGTGGATCGGGAAGAGGTGTTTGAGGAGTAGCCCCGCGTCATTGCGAGCGCACAGCTAAGCAATGGAGACCGTTTACTCCCCGCTACGAATCCGCTCGACCAATTCACCCACTGTTGGCACGAAGCCGTTGCTGTAGAATGGATCCTGCGCAAACTTATAGGCGTTGTGGCCGGAGAACATGAGGTTATTCTCCATGCTTCCGCCGCGGACGATGTCCTGCAGGGTTTTTTGGATACAGAAGCTACGTGGGTCGGCTTTTTTGCCGGTGGTGTAATCCTCGTGATCCTTCCAGTTGCTGAACCGGCAATGGCTAAGACAGCCCATGCAATCGACCTGGTCGGTGTGGATTTCTTGTGCCTTTTCGGGCGTGACGAACATCAGCGTATCATCCGGCGTTTTCATCGCGTCGCTATAGCCGAGTGCGATCCATTGGTTGGCTTTCTCGAAATCCTCGGGCGTCACGTAATGCGGGCGCTTGCGGGGGCCAAAGGGGAATGGTTCGGTGCGGTAGCCTTCGGGTTCGGTGGAGAACGCAATCTGCCGGTCGTTGCGGGCGCGGAGTTCCTTGATGAAGCTGTTGTTTACAGCTGAAGAATAAAAACCCGTCGGGCTGAATTGGTTGAGGAAGACATCGCCTTTTTTGAGGGTCAGCAGCCGTTGTTTCCACTCTTCGGGAATCGGGCTTTCTTTCGTCAGCAACGGGCGCGTGCCGAATTGGAAGGCGATGGGGCCGATTTCGGGATTGTCGAGCCAGTGCTCCCAATCCTTCAAATGCCAGGCACCGCCGGCCATAATGATGGGGACGTGATGCAGGCCGACTTCATTCATGAAGCGGCGTAGCTCCACCACACGCGGATAGGGATCCTCGGGATGTTCCGGGTCTTCGCCATTGGAGAGGCCATTATGTCCGCCTGCGAGCCATGGGTCTTCATAAACCACGCTGCCAAGCAAATCGGCGTATTTCGAATAGGCCCGCTTCCACAGCGCACGGAAAGCGCGCATGGAGGAGATGATGGGATGGTAGTAGACGCCATATTTCGCGGCGATTTCGCTCAGGCGATAGGGCATGCCTGCCCCGCAGGTGACGCCATGAACGAGGCCTTTCGCGCCTTCGAGCACGCCTTCGAGCACGCGGTCGCAGCCGCCCATTTCCCAGAGCACGTTGATGTGGACGCGACCGTTGCCGTTTGAAATTTCATGCGCCCATTGCGCGTGTTTGATGCCGGAACGGATGCCGTTTTCCACCAGCTCCTCGTGCCGTTCGCGGCGAGTGGAGCCTTTATAGATGAGCGGAATCGGCTTGCCGTCCTTATCGAATTCGAGATTGTTGACGCCTGAAAACGTGCCGACTGCACCGGCTGCTGCGAATGCCCCCGCGCTACGCCCGTTGCTCGCACCGACCCCTTTGCCACCCTCAATAATCGGGTGCACTTCCCGGCCCGAGACCATTACCGGTTTCAATTTATCCGCAA
>JBGAJE010000083.1:0-7525 GCA_044225085.1 Rickettsiales bacterium
GTCCAAAACACCTGCTGGCGTTTTGTCGAACTCACGATCGGAATTTTTCTACTCAGCCCCAGCGCCATTTTCAAAGGGCCGATGGCCCCTTGAAAATGGCGGAGGGGATGAGATTCGAACTCACGATACGGTATTAACCGTATGACGATTTAGCAAACCGTTGCCTTCAGCCACTCGGCCACCCCTCCGCATTTTGGGGGCGGATGCGCGTGGCACCCGCTAGCGAGCGGCAGGTGTAGCAACTGTTTGGTGGAATCTCAACCCCTTTTGTAACGGGGTGGTTTCACCATCATTGCATCCCACTGCATGGCGGGTTAAAGCAGCGCATGCCTCCTGCCACACAGCCTTTGACGGAAGACGAAATTCTCGCGCGGGTGCTCTATCGCGATGCGATGATGCTGGTACTGAACAAGCCGCCCGGCATCGCGGTGCATGTGACGGGGCACGACAAAGTGGCGATCGATGCCAGTTTCCGGTTTTTGCAATACGGGCTGCCGGCGGTGCCGCAGCTGGCGCATCGGCTGGATCGGGATACGTCGGGCTGTTTGGTGCTTGGGCGGCACCGGCAGGCGCTGATAACGCTCGGTAAGCTATTCGCGGAGCAGCAGGTGAAGAAGCGATACTTGGCGCTGGTGGTGGGCGCGCCGCCAGAGCAGACGGGGGGCATCGAACGGCCCATCCTAAAATCCGGCAAAGGCAGCAAATGGAAGCTGACGTTGGATGATGCGGGCCAACCAGCCGTCACACGCTATGAGCAATTGGCGACGGGCGAGGGGTGGAGTTTGCTCGCCTTGATGCCCGAAACGGGTCGCACGCATCAGCTACGGCTGCATTGCATGGGCCTCGGCTGCCCGATTATTGGCGATGCGTTTTATGGGGTGAAAGAGGGGCCATTTAGCGCATCCGCCCAGCCCATGATGCTGCATGCCGAGGCGATTACGGTACCGCTTTACCATAAAAAAGAGCCGATTACCGTGCGTGCGCCGCTGCCGGAGGCGATGGTGCGGTTGATGGGTGAGTTGGGGTGTGTGGTGCCGGGGTAGGGCGTTGCCTCTCCTTTGTCATCCCGGCGAAGGCCGGGATCCAGCGTGCGGAGCACAAGCAATACTGCTATCTAACCATTTATTCTAAGTCAGTATTATCATGCGGCGAAGACTCGCCGCGCTGGATTCCCGCCTTCGCGGGAATGACAAGCGGAAAGATGCAGGGCAATAATAGCGTCATTAGCCGCTGGCGGGCTTGCGACTGCGCTCAACTTATGCTCTAAGCCCCAGCCTATGGCGACATCGGCGAAAACATCGGCAACTGCGGCCCCGAAGGTGGGGTTTGTCTCGCTCGGCTGCGCGAAGGCGCTGGTCGATTCCGAGCGGATTCTGACGCGGCTGCGCGCGGAGGGTTACGAGCTTGCGCCGGATTATCAAGGGTCGGACCTTGTGATCGTCAACACCTGCGGGTTTTTGGACTCGGCGCGGGAGGAATCCCTCAACGCGATTGGCGATGCGCTGAATGACAATGGCAAGGTGATCGTGACGGGTTGCTTGGGCGCGGAGCCAGAAGTGATCCGCGAGAAATTTCCTAACGTGCTTTCGATCACCGGTCCGCAGCATTATGAGGCGGTGATGGATGCGGTGCATACTGCGCTTCCGCCCGCCCACGCGCCGTTTATGGATTTGTTGCCACCGCAGGGGATTCGGCTCACGCCGCGGCATTTTGCGTATCTCAAAATTTCTGAAGGCTGCAATAACCGCTGTAGCTTCTGCATCATCCCCAATTTGCGTGGGGATTTGGTCAGCCGCCCGGTGGGCGATGTGCTGCGCGAGGCGGAGATGCTGGCGAAAGCAGGTGTAAAAGAACTCGTCGTGATTTCGCAGGATACGAGCGCTTACGGCATCGATGTGAAATATGCTGGTGGCGAATGGCGCGGCCGCGAGGTGAAAACGCAGATGACGGCGTTGTGCGAGGCGCTGGCGGAACTCGGCATTTGGGTGCGGCTGCAATATGTGTATCCCTATCCGCATGTTGATGGGGTGATGCCGCTGATGGCGGAAGGTAAAATTTTGCCGTATCTCGATATTCCATTCCAGCATGCCAGCCCATCGGTGCTCAAGGCCATGCGCCGCCCGGCGAATCAGGAAAAGACGGCAGAGCGGATTGCGAAATGGCGCGCGGAAGTGCCAGATTTGACGATCCGCTCGACGTTTATTGTTGGGTTTCCGGGCGAGACGGAGAAAGATTTTGAATTTTTGCTCGATTGGCTGGAGGAAGTGCAGCTCGATCGCGTCGGGTGTTTCCGCTATGAGGATGTGACGGGTGCGACGTCGCGCGAACTCGCGGGGAAAGTACCGGCGGATGTGATCGAAGATCGGTGGCACCGGTTCATGAAAGCATCGCAAAAAATATCGGCGAAGAAGTTGCAGAAGAAAATCGGCACGATTCAGCCAGCGCTGGTGGATGAGATTCGCGATGGGAAACTGATTTGCCGCACCCGCGCTGATGCGCCGGAGGTGGATGGCAATGCTTATGCACCTGCGCAACGCGGCATCCGGGTGGGTGATCTCGTCGCGCTTGAGATTACGAATGCCGACGACTATGACCTTTATGGCCTGGTCGCGAAAACCAACTGAGGAATCCATGAGCGAAAAACCGAAAGAGACAATGGGCGAGATGATTCGCTCGTTCCTGTTTGCCATTTTGATCGCGCTGGTATTTCGCTCGCTCGCGTATGAGCCGTTTCATATTCCCTCGGGCTCGATGCTGAGCACGCTGTATGAGGGCGATTATATTTTTGTCTCGAAGCTTTCTTATGGCTACACGCGTTATTCGTTCCCGTTTGGGTTCAAGTTTTTTGATGGGCGTATTTTGGAGACGAAGCCGGAGCGGGGGGACGTGGTGGTGTTTCGTCCGCCGGGGGCGATTCATACGGATTTTATCAAGCGGGTGATTGGGTTGCCGGGCGATAAGATTCAGGTCACGCATGGGCGGCTTTACATCAATGGTACGGCGGTGGAAGTGACGCGCGATGGGGATGTGGTGGTGGAAGACCGTTGCCGTCGGACACGTGCATTGCCGCGCAGCCAGGAGAAATTGCCGAATGGCAAGGTGCATATCATTCTCGCCGACAATAGCTGTCCGGATGGGGCAGGGAATATCGACCCGGATAATACCGGTGTTTATAGCGTGCCCGAGGGGCATTATTTCATGATGGGTGATAACCGAAATAACTCGAAAGATAGCCGTTACCCAGACCCTGTCGGTTTTGTGCCGGAAGAAAACATTATTGGCCGCGCGGATATGATTTTGCTGTCGTATGATACGGCAGTGCCGATTTGGAAATTCTGGGAATGGCCGAGTGCGTTCCGGAATGATCGTTGGTTCAAGAGCATTAATTAGCGTTATGGCGCTGGCGGAACTTCAGACCATCATCCACTATCAATTCCGCGATGCGGATCTGTTGACGTTGGCGCTGACCCATCGCTCATTGGCACGTGACGAGGGAGATATCAATAACCAGCGACTGGAATTTCTGGGTGATGCGGTGCTTGGAATGGTAATTGCCGAAATGCTTTATGGGATGTTTCCGGATGAAGCAGAAGGCGATCTCAGCAAGCGGCTTGTGTCTCTCGTCAATGGCGAGCAGCTCACGCGCATCGCGCAGGCGATGTCGCTGGGTGAGCATTTGCGATTGAGTGCGGGGGAGGAAGAGCAGGGTGGGCGCACGAACCCGTCGAACCTCGAAGATGCGTGTGAAGCGCTACTTGGTGCGGTTTACCTCGATGGTGGGCTTGATGCGGCGCGGGCGCTGGTGCAGCGTTTTTGGAAACCGCATGCGCAAGCGATGAAAGCCCCACCGAAAGATGCGAAAACGGCGCTGCAAGAATGGGCGCAAGCGCGTGGGCTGCCATTGCCGGAATATGTGGTGATGAGTGCCGATGGGCCAAGCCACGCGCCGCATTTTGTGATCGAGGTGCGGGTGCAGGGGCAAGAACCGGTACGCGGTGAAGCGGGGACGAAGCGAATTGCGGAGCGGCTGGCGGCGGGAGCGATGCTGGAGCAGTTGGGCAGCTAAGGGGAAGCCCTAAGCCCTCACCCTAAATCGCGGGGGGCGATTTAGACCTCTCCCGATGGGAGAGGTATCCGGAGGCGACGCTTGTTACCTCTCCCATCGNNNGGAGAGGTCTGCGAGTTTTACGAGCAGGGTGAGGGCTTACGGCTTTAAAACCTGCAATGTATCTGCCAATTTTTTCCCTAGTGTGGTGAAGTTGTGATGCGAGAGTACATATTCGCGGCCACGTTGGCCCATGGCGGCGCGGTCTTCGGCTGACGTAGAAGCCAATTTAATAATCGCATCCGCTAAACCCTGTGCATCACCGGGCTTAAGTGGAATGCCAGCATTCGCCGTAGTAATAGGGTTGGTGCGCACGTTGGCGGCATAAAGCACGGGCTTCGCGGCTAGCAAATAGTCGAACAGTTTGTTCGGGCTTACGCCCCATTGGTAGAGGGGGGCGTCTTTGAATTGGAGATAACATGCGTCCGCGCTGGCGAGGAGGGCGGGGACTTGTTGTTTGGGGACGGGGGCGTCGAAGGTGACGATGTCATCCACGTTAAGTTCTTGCGCCATCGTTTGCAGCGCCGCTTTGCGGATGCCTTCACCGACGAGGCGGAGTTTGACTTTTGGGGCGTTGGGACGCGCTTTAAGAATAGCGGCAGCTTCGATGTAGGTTTCCATTTGGTTGGGGATGCCGATGGTGCCCGCGTAGAGGATGGTGAACTCCTTCTCCCCTTGGGGGAGAAGGTTGGGATGAGGGGGCTCTCCTGCGCTTTTCGCCGGTGGAGAGCACCCCCACCCCATCCCTCCCCCCTGTAGGGGGAGGGAGCTGAGAGGTTCGAGCAAATCCGTGTCGACACCATTGGGGATGATGACGACGTTTTCCGCTTTCGCGCCGCGGGCGGCGAAGTAGGGGGCGGCATCGGGCAGCAATGTCACGATACGGGCGGCGTGGTGGTAGACGTAGCGCTCCAGCCATTTCATAGCGAGAATGACGGGGTGGTAGGGCGAATAGCCGCCGAGCTCGACGAGGCTTTCAGGCCAAAGATCGCGCACTTCGAGCACGAATGGCACGCGTAGGCGGCGCGCGAGGGCGCAGGATGCGGCGGCGGCGAAGAGGTGCGGGCTGGAGCCGAAAATCACATCCGGTTTTTCGAGCGTGCGACCGGGGAGGTTGCTTAGGATTTGCCACGCGAAAGTGAGCATGCCGATGAGGCGGCTGCCGGCGGCTTTGCTGCGCGTGGCGGTGCGCAGCCAGAGGAAGGGAACGCCCTCGATGGTTTCCAAATGTGCGCTGGCGCCCTCGGGCATCGCGCGGGCTTTGCCGGTTTGGTAGTTGCTCGCGGCGGCGATGATGGTGGGGCTGATGCCTTGTTTGATGAGTTCGCGCGCGAGTGAGAAGTGCCGTGTGCCGCCGCTTTCGGATGGCGGAATCGCGAAGTGGTTGATGATCCAGACGCGCATTATTTCGCCACGCGGCGGATGATTTCGCAAATGCGCGCCAGGCTCGCATCGCTCATCAGCGAGCCGGAGGGCAGGCATAGGCCCTCTTGGAACAGCCACTCGCTCACCGCGCCACCAATCATTTCGCAGCCTTTGAACACGCCCTGCATATGCATCGGTTTCCAGATGGGGCGGGACTCGATGTTTTCTTCCTCGAGCGCGAGGCGGATGGTTTCGCGGTTGGTTTTGGAGATAGTTTCGTCGATCACCATCAGCCGATGGCGGCGCTGATGTTGCTCATGCGGTAGTTGTAGCCGTAAGTCGAGTGCTCGTAATGTGCGCCGGGGTCGCGGGCTTGTTGGCTCAAGAACCGCGCTTCGTCGATGATTTTTTTGTTGTGGCTGGCGAGCATGCCACCGCCACTGGTGGTGATGATTTTATTGCCGTTGAAGGAGAAAGCGGCGACATCGCCGAAATAACCGGCATGGTGGCCATTGTACGTCGCGCCGACGGATTCGGCGGCATCGATCACGAGCGCGACGCCGTATGCATCGCAGAGTTTTTTGATGGCGCTCGCGTCGCAGCTTTGGCCATAAAGGTCGGTCGGGATGACTGCTTTCGGCAGTTTGTTTTTCTTTTTGGCGTCGGCGAGGGCGTCGGCGAGGAGGTTCACATCCATCGTCCAGCTCGCGCGGTCGGCATCGATGAAGATGGGCGTTGCGCCTTGATAGAGCACGGGTGACACGCTGCCGATGAAGGTGAGGGACGAGGCCATGACGGTGTCGCTTGGGCCAACGCCGAGGACGCGCAGGGCGAGGTGGATGGCGGCGGTGCCGGAAGAAAGTGCGACGCAATGGGGGATGCCGGTGAGTTGGGTGAAGGCAGCTTCGAACCGATCGACCATCGGCCCTAGCGGCGCGATGTAGTTGCTCTCAAACGCCTCATCGATATACGTGCGCTCGCGGCCGCTCATATGCGGGGGGCTGAGGAAAATGCGCTGGTTTGCGGTCATATCATCTCCGTGTCACCCCGGCGAAGGCCGGGGTCCAGCGCGGCGAGTCTTCGCTGCTCAATATTACCAGCGTTACAGCAAGTAGATAGGGTCTAGTATTGCTTGTGCTTCGCACGCTGGATCCCCGCCTGCGCGGGGATGACAAAAGCTGTAGTGTGTTGATCATGGTTTCCTTGGGTAACTCAGGGTGCGTTCCACATCGAGCCGTTGCATGGTGGCGTGGCCTTCGGCGCTGATGCCTTGGCGGTTTAGCACAACGGCGACGGTTCGCCATAGAATCTTGAAATCGTTCATGAGGCTAAAGGTGCGCACGTATTCCACATCCAGCGCCAGCCGCGCATCCCAGCCAATGGCGTTGCGGCCGCTGACCTGCGCGAGGCCGGTGATGCCCGGGCGCATTTGGTGACGCAAAAGCTCCGTTTCCGTATAATATGGCATATATTCCGGCAACAGTGGGCGGGGGCCGACGAGGCTGATATCGCCCCTTAGCAAGTTCCATAGGCTGGGCAACTCATCGAGGCTGGTTGCGCGTAGCCAGCGGCCGAAGGGAGTGAGGCGTTGGGCATCGGGCAGGGGGTTGCCGGAAACATCGCAGGCATTTGTCATGGTGCGGAATTTAATGAGCTCAAATGCTTTGCCATCACGCCCGATGCGGGTCTGACGGAAATAGACTGGATCACCAAAATTCTGCCAAACCATCAGGTAAAGTGCGCTCCAACTCGGGCCGACCACGATGAGCCCCAGGAGGGCGACCACGATATCCAAAGCACGTTTGAGAAATAACTGCATGAAAATGGGGTTAGGCGGGGCTTCAGTGTTTGTCAATGCATGGCGCGTGCGATAAGGTGCGCCTATGCCTAATCGACCTATCATTATCATCGGCGGCGGCGGCCATACGCGTGTGCTGATCGGTATGCTCGGGCTGCCAGGCGCCAAAATTCGTGGGATTGTAACGCGGGATGAGGCGTTGATTGGCAGCAATATCATGGGTGTTCCGGTGCTGGGGCACGAGGAAAAAACGCCCT
>JBGAJE010000084.1:0-8289 GCA_044225085.1 Rickettsiales bacterium
TCGGCGGACGCAGCGCCATGGAAGGTTACGCATTGCCTCTTTCGCCATTCGGCCCTCACCCAAAATTCGTTGCACGAATTTTGACCTCTCCCGGTGGGAGAGGTTAGCAAGCGACATTGCCTCTCTGGGGTACCTCTCCCATCGGGAGAGGTCTGCGAGCTCTTGCGAGCAGGGTGAGGGCTATACAGCGCCTACTTTCCCCATGTTTCTTTAATATAATCCGCGCGGCCGGAGCCGTGTTTGTAGGCGTTATAGTGGATGCTGTTTTTCTGGTAGTATTTTTGATGGTAATCTTCCGCCGCATAGAAGGGTTTGGCGGGGAGGATGTTCACCACGATTGGTTTGGGTGCGAACTTTGTCGCGAGGGCGGCTTTGGATTTTTCGGCCGCTGCCTTTTGCGCATCATCCGCATAGAAAATCGCGGTGTGGTATTGGGTACCGCGATCGGCGAATTGGCCGCCGGCATCGGTAGGGTCGATGTTTTCCCAGTAGGTTTCGACGAGCGCTTCGTATTTCACTTTGGTGGGGTCGTAGGTGACCTGGATGGCTTCGACATGATCGGTTTTACCGCTGGATACTGCATCGTAATTCGCCGTCTTCGCATCGCCGCCCGTGTAGCCGACGTTGGTTGCGATCACGCCTGGCGTGTTGTCGAACGCGGGTTGCATGCACCAAAAACAGCCGCCAGCGAAGAGGGCGGTTTGGGTGGCAGGGGTGATGGCGTTGGCAGTGGACATGATGAGGCTCCCGAGAAGGGTGATGATCGTGTAGCGTAGGGTCAACAGATGGCGCATAGCACCTCCTTACAGCATCCTATTCGGTGATATGGGGCGAATGGTTACAGTGCGCAAGGCTGCTAAATATGCAGCAAAATCAACGTCGCCAGCCCTAGGAAGCTGAAGAAGCCTACGCAATCCGTTACCGTCGTCAGGAAAATGGCGGAGGAGATGGCGGGGTCGAACCGGCGGCGGTTGAGGAAGATGGGGATGATGGAGCCCCAGAGGCCGGCCATCGACATGGTAATAGTGGCGGCGAGGAACATGATGAGTGATAGCTTGAAATCGCTGAATTTGAGATAGACGCCGCCACCCATGATGAGGCCGAGGCCCGCGCCGTTGAGGAAGCCGATGAGGGTTTCTTTGCGGATGTAGGCCCAGCTGTTGGCGTCTGTCAGTTGTTTGGTGGCGATGGCACGCACGGCGACGGTGATGGTTTGGGTGCCGGTGTTGCCGCCCATGCTCGCGACCATCGGCATGATGACGGCGAGGGCCACGACTTTTTCAATCACATGTTCGAACATGCTGATGACGGCGGCGGCGAGCACGGCGGTGATGAGGTTGACGAACAGCCAACCAAACCGGGCACGCACGGTTTCCCACACGTTGAGTTGGAAATCCTGCTCGGTCACACCCCCGGCGCGCAGGTAGTCTTCTTCTTCCTCTTCCTGGATCACGTCGACCACGTCATCCACCGTAATGGTTCCGACCAACATGCCATTTTCATCCACCACCGGGGCTTCGACGAGGGCATATTTGCGGAAGAGGTAGGCGACTTCTTCCTGATCGGTTTCAGTGCTGACGGCGTAGAGATCGCTAGTGCGGATGGATTCGAGCGTCACTTCGCGCTTGTTGGCGAGCAGGGTACCAAGCAGCAGGCGGCCATTGGGTTTGAATGCCGTATCGACGGTGTAGATGACGTAGAACGGCTCCGGCAGCGATTCGGCAGCGCGGAGGAAATCGATCGTGTCGCCCACCGTCCAGAAATCGGGGACGGCGACGAGGGCTTTGCGCATCAATCGCCCGGCAGAATCCGCGGCGTAAGTAAGGCTTTCTTCCACCTCGGCGCGGGCCTCTTGCGGCATTACATCGAGCAGTTCTTGCTGCTCGGCGGGGGCGAGGTCTTCGATGATATGTACTGCGTCGTCGGTCTCGAGTTCGGCGAGCATCTCGGCGGATTTTTCGGGGCCGAGGGCGTCGATCACATCTTCCGCCGCATCGGGCGAGAGTTCGGCGAGCATTCCAGAATCAAAATCGGCGGCGATGGCTTCCGTCAGCCAGTGGCGCTGATCGACATTGAGTTGTTCGAACAGTTCCGCTTGGTCCGGCGCGGGGAGAGGATAGACAAGGTTGCGTGCAGCCGGGATGTCCTTGCGCTCAATCGCCTGAACAACTTCATCCACATATTCGGGGCTGAGGGAGAAACCAGTATCGGGATCTAACGGAACATAATCGGAGGGATTATTTACTTCGCTCATCGCACCCTCCTTCTGTTCGCTTGATCAGTAGATCGTTTGTTACCCGATGTTGTTATCCTAGAAGAACGCCCAACCTTGTAGGGTCGGGCGTTTTTGTTGCTCACTTGGTGCGATCGAGAAGACTCGAACTTCCACGGGTCACCCCGCTACCACCTCAAGGTAGTGCGTCTACCAATTCCGCCACGATCGCACGTGAGCCTGCGGGACGTAGCAAATGTTTTCGGGGGGCGCAACCGATTAGTGCGTGGTTCGGACGGGATAGGGAGAAATTGCTTCATGAAAGGTGCCGCGGCGGCCTAGTTTTGCAAAAAAAAGGGGGCAATTGCCCCCCAATTCGCCGTTATTAACGTTACTCTGCGCTACACAAAATGGATATTTAATGACTCATGCGAATCAACCCCGACAAGCGTAATGGTCGTATGGTGCATTGCGCCGAGGTCGGTGGTGATAATGGTGTCGCCATTGCGAGATTCAACCGCCGACAGACCCCCTATTTGAATGCTGTCTTGCGTGATGTCAAAATCCGTGACGGTGAAGTGGTGATCGGCATAGCCCGAATCAGGATTATCGTTGGAGAACACAAATGTATCCTGGCCTGCGCCACCCGTGAGGGTGCCGCCGTTGCTGCCCGCGGCGATTAATAGGTCGTTCCCATTGCCGCCGTTGAGGATGTTATCTCCCTGACCGCCATCAAGGGTATCGTTGCCATTGCCGCCATTGAGCGTGTCGTTGAAAAACCCGCCATGGAGCTCATCGTTGCCTGCGCCACCGACAAGCACGTTATTGCCGAGGAAAGATCCAAGCAGCGTATCGTTTCCGACTCCGCCATAAAGCTTATCGTTCCCGCTGCTGCCGACGATATAGTCGTCACCGGCTTCGCCATAGAGCTTGTCATTTCCTTCGTTGCCGATGAGAACGTCACTTCCACTCCCGCCATGGATTTCATCGTTGCCCGTACCGCCGGATACATAGTCTTTGCCGGCGCCAGCATCCACGTAATTATGGCCACTGCTGAGGAAGACTTGGTCGTTGCCGTCGCCGCCATAGATGGTGTTGTTGCCGTAATTATCGACAATGGTGTCGTTGCCTGCGCCACCATCGATATTATCATTGCCGTGGCCGCCATCGATATAGTCACGACCGGCGCCGCCGCCTATTAAGTCATTGCCTGCGCCGCCCAGAATGTGGTCATTCCCCGCACCACCGTCGATGAGGTCGTTGCCGGCACCGCCATAGAGGGAGTCGCTTCCGCCACTGCTGATAATTCTGTCGTCGCCGGCATCTCCGTAGATAACTGCGTGACTATGATAATCTAAGCCCGCTTCGATCGTGTCGTTGCCCGTGCCACCATGGATGATGTCGTTACCATGCCCGAAGCCGACCACTGAATTGTCTGCCATGACGCTATTACCGTTAATATAATCGTTGCCGGCACCGCCATCGAGATGGTCACTGCCGGTGCCGCCATAGACTTTATCGTCCCCATAACCGGCATAGATCTTGTCATTACCGGCATCGCCATAGAGCGTATCGTCGCCGAGGCTTGCGCCGATGGCATCGTTGCCGTTGTCGCCGTGCACAGTATTATTGCCAAGGCCAGTGCTGACGGTGTCGCTCCCATCGCCGCCATAGAGACTGTTGTCATGGCCCATGATGGTGATGTGATCGTTACCGGCTTCGCCCCAAACGAAGGAGTTATCAACCAGCTGGTTTGCGCTGATTGTGTCGGATTGGTTAGTGCCATACACTTGCCAGTTGTCAGGATTGCCACCGATGACTTCTGGTAGGGTGATTTTTGACATTGCGTTCTCCGCTTGGTTGATAAAATTAGGTTATCGTGATGTTAACAATTTGTCAAAACTTTTTAGCATTTATTTATTAAAATTACTAAAAGAATTATCTAAAATTTTATCTTATTTATTGTTTTATTACAGTGATTATATGGCTTCTTAAATTGATCATTTGTTAATGTTATTAGTAAATTAATGGCGATTTTTTGAGATTAAAACGAGGGCGTTCAATCATCGAAGTGAGTCATGCGGATGGGGTGCGTCCCACTTGTCACCACCTCCAAATTGCGCCAGATAGCAGGGTATGGAATGGAATATCTCCCCCGGCCTCACGGAATATCCTGCTGCGCTTGATGCGATGGCGGCACGCGTGGGGGCGATTCAGCGTGGCGAGGCGGATGGGTTGGGATGGCTCGTTGAGCATCCGCCGCTTTATACATTAGGCACGAGTGCGAAAGCGGGGGACGTGGTTGGTACAAGCGTATTTCCCACCTATCCGACTGGTCGTGGGGGTCAGGTGACCTATCATGGGCCTGGGCAGCGCGTGGTGTATGTGATGCGCGACCTCAAGCGCCACGCAGATGCGGCGGGGCCGGATCTCAGGGCCTATGTGAAGGATCTTGAGCGTTGGATTATTCTCACGCTGGCGGAGTTTGGGATCGAAGGGTTCACGCGCGACGGCCGCATTGGTGTGTGGGTGAATACGCCAAGTGGCGAGGCGAAAATTGCAGCACTCGGTGTGCGCGTGCAGAAATGGGTGACGAGCCATGGCATCTCGCTCAATGTGAACCCCGACCTCAGCCACTACGCCGGTATCGTACCGTGTGGGATTCGGGAATTTGGGGTGACATCGCTATCGGCGCTGGGCGTGCAGGCGACGATGAGAGAGGTGGATGCGGTGCTGAAAGAGAAGTTTGAGGAAGTGTTTGGCGTTTAACAAAAACTTCATGCTTCTTTGCTAAACTAGCAATATGCCTATACAGGTCCGCGAAGATACAGATAGTTTTCAGTCGCTTATTAATAAGGCGCTGGTGGGGAAACCTTGCCATTCGGTGGATGAAAAAGGCGTTTTCTTCGCGCCGTTTGGTGAGGACCACGAACCTGGCAATCATTTAGGCCGGGTGATGAAGCATTTGAACGATTATGTATCACCGGATGGCCCGCGTGTGCATGTTGGTGTGGCGGGCGGATTTAATTTTTCAATCGCTGCGAAAACACGACCTGACTGTATTTTGTTGCTCGATATGAATCAGCGCCAGGCCCAATTTTGGGGAAAGGTGATTGAGTTGCTCAAAGCGAATCCTTCGCGGGATGAATTCGCAAATGCTTGCAGGGTGTTCATCGAAAACAGTCCCGATTTTTCTCCTAATCTCTATGATATCAATAGTTATACTCATCGCCAATATCCCGACTTTGCGGATTGGATTGAAGATAGTGATGCTTACGCATATCTGCATCAGCTAGCATGTGATGGGCATATTGCCGTTGCAACGCTCGACCTTATTAATGATACAGAAGCGTGTGCGGCGATAGGGAGTGCACTCAAGCAACATGGATTGACGGTAGATACATGTTATTGGTCGAACGTGGGTTCTTATATACAGCCCTATCCGACGCATCGTAGACAAGACATACCCCAACGCCCTGCATTTAGTAATGGCATGTTCAATACGAAGGAGAGCGATGCGAAGGACCCTAAACAACGGCCTGTAAAAAAAGGACTGAAAGAGGGATTAATTTATCCGACGACGTCATTTTTTGAAGCTTCTGGTGATGCGAGTGGCCAGAAACATGATGTGTTGTGGGATGGGCATAACGTGCCTATCGAAGTTGTGCCCGGCGTGAAATATCCATACGCGCTATAAAAGCGTCCCCATGTTCGAGCAAATGCTGTGCAATATTTCCGCTATCGGTGGCGATCCGCACACGAGGCATATTCTCACGTCGATCTCGCCGGAAGACGCGTTGATTATTACAGATGGCCACCGCGCGGCAGTGATGCGGCAATGGGACGCAAGACATGGCGAGAGCTATATTGCTGAGCATGGTGTATTGCCGCCGGATGAAACGCCGATGCGTTAAGCGGCTACCTGCTTAAAATCCTCGGCACTTCGCCGTTCCAGGGGCTGGCTTCCATACGCAGCACGCTTGAGGAGATGGGGCCGCGTTTGCACTCTTTGGTGCATGCGGACGACGTCTGACATTTCGCCACCAGAGGACCATCTCGACAGTGCTATCGTCGTTATTGCGTACCCAGCCGGTGAGACCATGCTCTTTCGCGTTGTTTGCGGCCCAGCTGCGAAATCCTACGCCTTGGACGCGGCCGTGGATCATTAAATGGAGGGCAGTTTTGCGTGCGGTATCGTTGGCCATGGTGCTTACCTAGTTTATGTGAGGTGCCCTTGTGCTATGTTCAATTTGCATTGCATGCAGGAACGTAGTTTCATAAGAGCAGTACTGATATTTCTATCTAAGCGCGCATAAAGAGAAAGTACGAACATGGCCCGAACTTCCATCCATCTACCCATAATTTAGGTGCACTCTCTGCTGAATTAATCAGCACCGCTAAGCGTGTCTACACGCCTAATTACAAGCCGCGCGAGATGATTCTCGATCACGGCAAAGGCGCGACTGTGTGGGACATGGATGGCAACGATTATATCGACCTCGGCGCGGGCATTGCTGTGTGCGCACTGGGCCATCAGGACCCGGATTTGCTGGCGGCGCTTGATGCACAGTCGCGCAAACTCTGGCACACTAGCAACGTATTTTTCACCGAGCCGCCGATTCGTTTGGCCGAGGCGCTCGTCGCCAGCGCGCCCTTCGCAAAACGCGCCTACCTGTGTAATTCGGGGACGGAAGCGAATGAAGCCGCGATCAAACTCGTGCGCAAATATGCAGCCGATAAAGGCAAGCCGCCCGAGCAACGCAATATCATTACTTTTGCTGGCTCCTTCCACGGCCGCACTTTGGCAGCGGTAACCGCGACGGCGCAACCTAAGTATCAGCAGGGGTTTGAGCCGCTACCGCCCGGCTTCCGCTATTGCCCCACCTTCAACGATGAAGCCGCGATTGAGGCGATGGTGGATGAAAACACCTGCGCGATTTTCGTTGAGCCGGTGCAAGGCGAGGGCGGCGTGGTGCCTGCAAAAGCTGGCTTCCTGAAACATCTGCGCAAGCTGTGCGATAAAGTCGGCGCGCTGCTGGTGGTGGATGAAATCCAATCCGGCATGGGTCGCACCGGCAAGCTCTGGGCCCACGCGTATGACGGTATCGAACCGGATGTGATGACGATCGCGAAGGCGCTGGGCGGTGGATTGCCGATTGGTGCGATGCTGGTCGGCGATAAGGCGGGCGAGACATTCCAATTCGGCAGCCATGGTTCCACCTTCGGCGGTAACCCAGTGATGGCGGCAGTGGGTATCGCGGCGCTCACCAAAATCAATACACCGAAGATGCTTGAACAAATTATCCACAAGGGCGAGGCGATGCGCAAACACCTCGGCGCGATGAATGAAAAGCTCGGCATGTTCACCGAAATCCGCGGGCAGGGGATGATGATCGGTATCGAGCTGATCCCTGCTTATGCGGGCAAATCCGGCGATATATCTGACCTCGCGCGTAAGGCGGGTGTGTTGGTGCTCGTCGCGGGGCCGAATGTGTTACGGCTGCTGCCGCCATTCACGGTGACGGATGCGGAGCTGGACACAGGGATGAAACGGTTGGAAGTGGCGCTGGGACAGTATAAGGCTGGAGCTTAGCGCTGCGCTGCTTGCGGGGTAACTATTCCGACTTGCTCAGAAGGCGAAACCGCTTGGGCGATGATCTCATCGAACAACCGCTGAATAAGCTGGATACCATCAAAGATTTCTTTTTGTGTTAGCTCGCCTCCCATTTCAGATTGCTGGGCAGCGTATTGAATTTGGCCTGGAATGGTTAGGGTTGCTGTATGCATTAAGTTACGAAATTCAGCGGCGGTTTTAGGTGGATAGTTGTTGCGCCTTTTTTGTATGCCTCCTTCCAACATTTCAAGCTGGGCGGCGATGTTGGCAGGGCCGGAAGTGCTCAAATCACGGTGCATTTTTGCTGCAGCGTCAGCCTGAGCAATGGCAGCGCCTGCCTGAAGCCAGTCTGCGAGGGGCTTATTCAATACATCTTCAATAACAGGGTGAGGTGATTCATGCTTCAATATTTCCGCTTTTGCGCAAAACATTTGGGCAAGATTTTCTAAGTCGAAGGGGTGAG